>JBHLKA010000174.1:0-5239 GCA_048887145.1 Candidatus Hodarchaeota archaeon | reverse complement strand
CGATGGGACCTTAATTATGCTTTTAATATTTCAAGTTATTTAATCAATGGAACTAGGACTAAAACTATATCTGCATTTAATGGTACCGTCTTTGAAAACTCAAATTTTCCTGAACTCGAGCCATTTAATTACTCCGGTCAGCCTCACATGTTATACCTTGATTCAAGGTCTATTATTTTGCTTAATACAAGTGATTCTAATTTTCTTAACCCTATTTATAACATTCCTCTCACTAAAGATATTAATGACTACCTAATTATTGAAGATTTAAACTTAGACAATATTCCAGAATTACTAACAACACGATGGGACGGAAATGTTTCTCTAAGAGATGGATCTACAGGAGTATTAATAAGAGAATTTCCTTTTCCACCAACTACTGGAGAAGTAAGGTTAGAGTACGTTCATAGCCCAGAGGGAGATGGTTTAGCTTATTTTGTATTAAATGTTGGTTATTGGTATGGTGAGGATCAACCTAGAGAAAAGCTAATCAAAATTTTTTCAATTGATCTTACATCTCAGGAAGTAATATGGGAGCATTCAATACAGGGTTTTGAGATCGAAGCAGAAGTATATGTACTAAATGAAGATATGAACGGTGATCTTATAGATGAAATCATCTTTTTTGAAAGGCATGAGCCACTTATAGGGCTAAGCGAAGTAAGACGCTATAGGATTATAAGTTTTATTACTCATGAAGATTTACAAATTTTAAATACTGAATATCATTCAAGTTCTATACTTACTATTGACGATTTTGATGGTGATGGCAAAAAAGATTATGTTCTTTCAGGAGATGATAGAATTATAGCTCTTTCAAGCAGGAAAGAAATGGGATTATGGTTATCTCCGTCATTTCCTTTGGGTTTGCCGATATTTATTATTCTTTCGATCTTATTGGTTTTAGGAATAATTATTGCTGCGGTTTGGGGAAAACGTCTAAGTTATCAAAGGAAAAATATAAAGGAGCATAAATTAACTGTGTACGTTAATACCATTGCAATTATACTGGTAAGTTTATTTTTTGTGCTCTTTTTAATTTTAATGAATATTTTTAACAATACCCTAATTTCTGGCTCTAATAATACAGAAATCGTTATTACATTTCTTATTGTGATAATCGTTTGGTATGGTGCCTTACCTTTAACTGCGGCATTATATAATCGTTTTGCCCCCCAATTTGCTTTCATTTTCATTAAACTGAGAGATTTATTCTTTAAAGTTTCAAGAAGTTATCATCATGAGATACTTGTCTTAGATATGGAGGATAGAAAAGAGATTGGTTTAACTATACAAGTTAAAAGATTAATTTTACCCTTACTTCTTTCGATTGCAGTAGGATTTTATGCATATAGTACTTTAACACCTATACTGGATTTACCACAAAGTTTTGAGGTCTTTGGCTCTACCGAATTTTTTGATTTCATAAGAGGATATATGTTATGTTGTGTATTACCAATGATCTTGTCATTTTTAATATTTGCTTTCTTTATTTCGGGTAACTTTTTACTAGATGATGCTGGTGTTGTTTACTTCCGTCAAAATAAAAAGTTTAGACAGCCAGGAGATATAGAGCCCATCAGTATTTGGGCACAATCAATTATAAAAGGCATTGCTGGGATTTCTGCATTAATAACTTTCTCCTCTTTTCTTACAACTATTGATTTTTCTGGTTTTTTTGGTGAAGGTGACCCCTTTATGTTTTTCTTCGGGATTTTAGTAGTGGTTGTTATGTTTGGAGGCATTCCATTTTTAACAGGTTTTTCTTACATCCTCCTTGCGGGAGAGATCATGGAAGTTACTATGGAAAAGAACATTAGTAAATTGTACAAATTTATGGAAAAAGAAGGCTATGACATAAAACCGAGAAAAATAACTAATATCTATCCTGAAGGAAGGATGGCCTCTCAAAACGAAAAAATAAGGGATTCTGAATAATTTATAACAAATTCTTTTTATTTTCTTTGTATGCTTTTTTCACATTTCTTACTAGCATTTCGTATGTATTATCGTAATATTATATTCAATTATTATTCTGTTCTTGCTCCTAAATATTAAAAAAAAAGCTCCAATTGTAATAGGTGGTTTTAATAAAGCTTATAACTTGTCATATTCCTGAAGCTTATTTAAAAGGTATTGAAGAATTAGTAAACATGAATATGTATCCTAATCGTTCAGAAGTCATACGTGTCGCAATTAGAGATTTACTTAAAACAGAATTAAGTACTATCTTACGGAAGGAATAAATTAATTCTTTTTTTCTTTAATTTACAAAAAGAAAATTTTGATTTCACTTATTCAAGATTTTAAGTGTTTCATTGATAATCCTATTTGTGTCTGGTAACACTTGCTCCTCTAATTCTCTTGAATAAGGTATGGTATTTTCTGTACAGACACGACCGTATTTGAATGATAATTCATCTTCTAATAGCATAGCACATATTTCCCCTGAAAGCCCGAAATTCTTGTAATCCTCATCAACGATTAGAAGTGAACCTGTTTTACTAACAGAATTCTTTAATCCTTCTTTATCTAATGGAACTACGCTCCTTAAATCTAATACTTCAGCTGAAATGCCCTTTTCTTCTAAAATTTTAGCGGCATTGAGAGAATGATGAACTCCTACTCCGACACTAACTATTGTAATATCTTCTCCCACTTTCATCTGATTTAATTTTCCTAGAGGAATTGGTTCCCATTTATCAGGTACAATTCCCTCTACTCCCTGTTCTGGAACATCAAAAGAAACCGTTGTTCTACCACCAATTCCCATGTAATCAAGCCAATAATCAGCAAGTAATTTATGTTCAAAATATATTACAGGATCATTCTCATAAATTGCAGAAAGCATCAATCCTCCCGCATCAGCTGGGTTTGATGGAACAACAATTGATAATCCAGGTATATGAGCTAACCAACCCCATAGACTTTGTTCATGCTGTCCTGCATCACCATAACCACCACCACAAGCAGTTCTTATAACCAGAGGAACATTCCATTTATCCCCAGAAAAGTAAGTTATTTTTGCAGCATGATTTAGGATGGCGTCCATTGTAACACCAATAAAATCAACTAACATAACTTCTACAATTGGTCTCAATCCAGCCATGGCAGCAGTAATTGCAGCACCAACAAAAGCACTTTCACTTATAGGTGTGGGTTTCACTCTTTCTTTACCAAATCGAGCGAAGAGATTTAACCGTAATGTGTGCACATCTTCTCCCATAATAATAATGCTTTCATCTTCTTCCATAGCTTGAGCAATGGCGCTTTCAATTGCTTGTGCAAATCCCATCTTAGTCATTGGTCATCCCTCCCTTAGAAATTTTCAATGCCTTATTAACAATTTGTTCAATATCTTTAACTACTTCTTCTTCTATCTGTTTGAGACGGTTTGGGTCGTTCTTTAACTTTTTCTGAATAACAACTATAGGATCCACTTTCTTCTTTAGTTGTCCTCCAATCTTACGTAGAAGTGAAAGAATTTCATCTAGGCTTTCTCCAGCATATTGTTTGAGAGAATCGGCAACTTCAGCTAACATAGCAGGATTTCGATTGTATCTAAGTAGTGGATCCCCAAGAAAATGCCCTTCCTTGTGCACACAGTGTGCGTGGATAAATTGAGGTCTACCACTATTTCGTATTTTCAAGATCGCCTCATTTGCTACATTCCAAACTGCTTCAATATCAGTTCCATCGACTTCATATCCATCAATACCAAAACCTTTAGCTCGATCTATTAAATTTCCTCCTATAAAGTTATCATTAACCGTAGTAATCGCCCAATTATTATCTTTGCAAACGAAGAGGACAGGTAAGTTCCAGACTGACGCTAAATTCATTGATTCAAGCATCATTCCCTGATTAATAGCTCCTTCTCCGAAAAAAGCAACAGATATATTTTTTTGTTTTTTAACTTGTATTGCTAATGCAAAGCCTATAGCTGCTGGTCCTGATGAACCTACGATACCTGAGGATGCAATTAAATGTTCTTTTGAAAAGAGATGCATATGACCCCCTTTTCCAGCACAGAGACCTTTAGGATGTCCTAGAAATTCTAATAAAATCAAAACGGGATCTATTCCTCGCATAATGAAAGGGGGTGTTCCACGATGATCAACTGCCATAGCATCGCCCTCTTGTAAATGTGAAACTATTCCAGCTATAATCGCTTCTTCTCCTGTACCAAGATGCATCTCACCTAAAATCTTTCCTTCTTCCCATAGATTCATTACAGCTTCTTCAAAAAGGCGGCTCCGCAACATCTTCTCATAGAGTTGCCATACCTCGAATTCAACCATAAAATTCACATAAATTTTTATTATGATGATTTTGACATTTTTAATTTTTTTTAATTTATTCTATATTTAGTTGATTTTATTAATTATATCTTTTTTTATATTTTTCTTGAGTTTTAAATTGTGAAACAGATAATATATCTTAGGGATAAATAAATCGAAATATATTTTTATAATATTACTAAACTTATAGCCATGATAAACATCCCTGCAATTATTCCTAATATTGAGTAATGTTCTTTAGCTAATGAACGAGACACAGGTAATAATTCATCTAATGAGATATATATCATAATTCCAGCAACTACTCCTAGCATAACGCTCAAAACCATTTCATTAATGAAGGGGAAAAGTATTGCCCAAGTTATTACTGCACCTAAAGGTTCACTCATTCCCGATATAAAGGACCATTTAAACGCCTTCTTTTTATTCAACGTAAACGCATAAATAGGTACTGCCACCGCAATCCCTTCAGGGATATTATGTAATGCTATAGCAAGAGTCAATAGAATCCCAAGTTCAACATTTTTTATAGCTCCGACAAAAGTCGCCATACCTTCAGGGAAATTATGAATAAAAACTCCAAAAAAGATAAATAGAGAGGATTTTACGAGACTTACCCTTCTCTTCTCGCCACGGTGATGATTTCTTTGACGATGACGATGTCCATAATGAAGATGAGGCTTACATTCACCAGTTTCATTATTTAAAAGAAATTCAACAGAGTCTTCAAATTCATATTCATGTGAAACTAATACATCAATAAGAAACATTATTAACATACCTAGAAAGAAAAATAATAATCCTACCAGAAGTCCCATAGTTTCTCCCATTGAAAGCCCAATACCTTTAATACTTTCTTGTAGCAGTTCAACAAATGATATCAAAATCATTACTCCTGCAGAAAATCCCATAATAAATGAAATGAATTTTGGATTAGG
>JBHLKA010000173.1:0-5253 GCA_048887145.1 Candidatus Hodarchaeota archaeon | reverse complement strand
TGTTTATTATGAATGAACGAATTAAAGGAAGGGAAAATTTTCCTACAAAAGAGATTGACCCAAATAATTTCATAGAGAATGAAGAAGTAAAAAAGATGGTTAAAAATATTGATAATATCAAATTTAATCAGGAAGATTATTATAAAGTTTATAATTGCGTGCATTGTGGAGAATGCGAATCAGAAGAAGAACGTATTACCTTGAAACAAAAATTTCTTAAAGATGGGAATATAGTTGAGGGTCTTGATCAGATGATTGAATGTTTTGAAAAATATCGAACACCTTATCCTACAAATAAAATGAGGATAAAAAAACCAAAAGGGATAGCTAAAAATTCTAATACATTATTTTTCATGGGATGCCTTTCTACAATTAGAATACCGCGGTATACCGAACATACTCTTCAATATCTTATGAAACAAAAGATTAATTTTACTATTTTGGATAAAGAAATATGTTGTGGTTGGCCTTGGTTTGCTAGTGGTTCAATGCGTGAATTTAAAATTTGCCAAAAGGAAAACATTGAAATCTTTAGTAAATTTGATAAAATTATTTGCTTATGTCCAGCATGCTACTTTTTATTCAATAAGTTTTATAAACCAGCTATGGATAAAGATGTTAGATTTGACTTTATTGCTGATTATTTAAAACCATCCAAATACCAAAAGCAAGGCGCAGTTGGTGTACAACATTTATGTCAACTTATGAATAGGGGAAGAGAAGGTGTAGATAAATTTGTAGATAAAATTCTAAAGAAATCTGGCTACAAAGTAATTGATGTACCTCATTGGTGTTGTGGAGGGGGCTTAGGATATATGCACCGTACGGATATAATCGAAGCTATTGCGAATAAAAGAATGACTGATTTTGATAGAGAAGACATTGACTATATAACGACTTATTGCGTTAGTTGTTGGTGGATATTAAAACGATTTAGCAAATTGAGTAAAATAAAGCCAAAAGCTGTAGATCTTTTTGAATTAATTCTATAATTTGGATTTCCTAAAAAGATTCACTGATTGAAAAAATGACTCTAAAAAGAAAATATCCTACCCAGGAAGTAAATCCGGATAATTTTTTAACTAACGAACAAGTATTAAATCTCCTTGAAACTAAGCATTCTTATAAATTTGAACAAGAAGATTTTGATAAACTTTATAATTGTATTCATTGCAGAGAATGTGGTACCTCTGATGAAAGGATTTTACTAAAACAGAAATTTTTAAAAGATGGAAATAAAATTGAAGGTTTAGAAGAAGTAAAAAAAATCTATGAAAAATATGGAACCCCATATAAGAATAGTAAAAACCGTATTAAACTCCCTTATGGACTCCCTTCAAAAAGTGATACGCTTCTCTATTTCGGCTGCTTCACAAGTGTTAAAAATCCTAGATATGGAGAAAATGCTGCAAATTATTTATTAAAGCAAAGCGTGGAATACACTGTTTTAGAAAAAGAAATTTGTTGTGGTTATCCCATTTTGGTGACTGGAGTTGTTGATACCTATACTAAACTTGTTGAACGAAATAGAAAAGTTTTCAAAGAAAGAGGTTTCAAAAAGATTATAACTGTATGTCCTAGCTGTTATATGGTATTTAAAAAACATTATAGTGATATGAATCTCAAAATAGAATATTTTACAGATTATTTAAAACCAGCCTCAAAGAAAAAATCTGGAGAGGTCTGTATACAACATGCCTGCCCATTGGTATATGACTGTAAACCAGGAATAGATAAACTAATTGAAAATGTTTTAAGAAAATCTGGTTATAGGGTTATCGATATTCCTTATTTTTGCTGTGGTGGTGGTGGAGGAATGCAATTAATCGAAGACGTAATCGAAAAAGTTGCACGCATAAGAATGCGTGATTATAAAGGGGATTACGTGTCGTACTACTGCCCTGATTGTGGTTGGTTTATTAAGTTTTTTGGGAGGAAAGAAAAAATAAATCCAAAACCAAAAGATATATGTGAACTTCTACTCTAAATTTTTTAAATCATAGGAATTTGGTAAGAATCTTCATAATGTGTATCTATCAACTGACAAGCTAAATTAATGAAACATTTCTCTATATTTTCGCCTGTTAAAGCAGATATTTCAAGATATTTAACATTTAATGCATTAGCTAATCGCATGGCATCCAATTGGCTCACAACCCTTTCCTTGATCAAATCGATTTTGTTCCCAATTAAATAACCTTCAATTTGAGGATTGTTTGCAAAATATTTCTGAATGTCCTGATGCCAGTTAGAAATATGAGCAAAGGATATAGGATTTGTTACATCATAAATTAAGATAAAAGCACTTGCTGCTTTATAGAACTGCTTTCTTATCGCTTCAAACTTGGTTTGTCCACCTATATCCCATAAAACTAGCTCAACAGAATCTTTTTGCATGTGAAATCTCTTTTGTGTAATGTTAAGTCCCATGGTGGGAACGTAAGCTCTCATAAATACATTATCTGTAAATTTTAATACTGTAGACGTTTTACCCACTGTTGGATCACCAAGAATGATAACCTTAAACTTTTTTAAATCATTTTCTTCAATTTCCTCCTTAATGTCATATTCCTCCTTAGCTTCAATAAGTATATTACTCTTGGAACGTAAATAATCGACTGTCTCACATAAACTATTGCGTAGTAAAATAATTTCTTCCATTAGTTTCGCCCCACCAAAGTTATTTTGCTCCAATTGAATAATTTTTTGGGTTGTTTCATTAAAATATTTATCAATATAGCTCATATATCTATAGAAAATAATGTCATCTTTTTCATTAAACAAGAAAGCTAAGGCTGATTTAACAGTTCCATTCTTTAAAGATACACCTTGTTCAAAATACTTAATTATAATTTTTATCTTTAAATGTTTAAAAGGGTAAATTAAGAGTATTTCAGGTATAAATGCATGATCTCCAGAAAGGATATTGTTACATTTTAATTCAATAAGATTTCTAAATTCTTCTGGAATGTCTCTTGGGTACCAAAAAACAGATTTTGGCTCATTTACATCATCTAAATCAATATAAAAAATAGCAGGTATAAAATTTAAAGTCATATTACCAAATTTTAAGATTCCTTTCTGAGCAAATTTTTTGATATTATAAAGAATTAATTATTATTATTATTTGATTTAGATGAATGTTATTTAGGTGATACCATAATAATACTGAATATGATTCAGCTTGACTAAATTATAAATGAAAATAAAAAAGAAAGGTTTCATTGATGTTAATTGACTTTACAATACGTCTAGCTACAATAAAAGACGCTAAAGCGGTTCATGAGATATTATTAGATGCTTTTGAAGAATATCGTTCTTTTTATTCTCCAGAAGGATTTACAGACACTGTTTTATCGGAAGAAAAAGCAAAAGATCGTATTAAAGATATGAAAGTATATGTAGCTGTTGATCAACACAGTAAAATAATAGGGACTATTGGTTGGCAGAAATTAAATAAATATGAAGGACATATTCGAGGAATGGGAGTAATTCCAAGTCGACAAGGCAAAAGAAGTCCTGCAATGTCTCTATTGAAGTGTGTAGAAAGAGATGCTCAGTTAGAAAAATGTAAAATCTTGACTCTTGACACCACTGAGATTCTTAAAAGAGCACAAAAGTTTTATGAAAAAAACGGTTATAAGCGGACAGGAAAAATTGGTGATTTTTTTGGTTCAATAATATATGAATTTGCTAAAACATTATAAAAAAACACCAATTTTTAAACCATTAATTATTCATAGCTTAATTTAAATTCTAAAGTTAGTTAACTCAATTTAGTTTATAATTTATACAAAAAAAAATTTTAAATCTAAATTCAAATATTCATAATAGATGGTGATTTAATGTTATTTTCCCAAAATGAGATTGATAATATTAAAAGAGAAATGAGTAAACTGAAGAATCGAGTTACTTTAAAATTGTTTACAGACTTTAAAACTCAAGAAGATAATACAAAAATGCGTAATTGTATGGGTTGTGAGGGTACTTATGAATTATTGAATAGATTGGCAGAATTTTCAGACGGAAAGTTAATGATTGAGGAATATTCTATTGAGGAAAACAAAGAGGAAGCTCAAAGATACGATGTTAAAAGGATACCTGCAATTTTATTTGTCGATGAGAATGGCATTGAAATAATTAGATATTCAGCACACCCAACTGGAGCAGAATTTGTACCTTTTCTTAATAGCATCCAATATTTTTCGGGAGTAAGGCCTTATTATGCTGATCAAATCCTTACTCATCTCAAAAAAATTGAAAAGTCAAAAATGAAAATTTTTATCACACCTACATGTCCCTATTGTCCAGCAACAGTTCCAGTTTTAACCTTATTTGCGATTGTGTCTAAAGGAAAGATTTCAGCAGAAGTAATTGACGTTAATTTAAATCCTGACCTTGCTATGAAATACCAAGTTCAGGGAGTCCCTCACACGGTTGTTAATGAAACTGAGAATATTTATGGAATGTTTACTCCTCAAGATTTACTAGATAAACTTACCAAAGGACAAAGAGATTTTGGAGGAATGTATGCTTAAATTGAATAAATTAAGGAGTTAAGAATGTCACAAGACGAAAAATATAGGGAAATTATTAAAAGAGAAATGGCAAAATTAACTAGACCAGTTAAACTTAAAGTAATTACTTCTCAATCAGCTAAACCAGACGGAACTAAGATACGAGCATGTATGGATTGTGATCAATTTATGTCTCTTTTACGAGTTTATGAAGAAAATTCAAATGGTTTATTAACTATTGAAGAGTTATCAATTGATGAAAACCCTGACTTAACCAAACAATATGATATTCAACGAGTTCCTACAATATTATTCATTGATCAACAAGGGAGGGAATTCATTCGTTATCTAGCAGCTCCTCAAGGTGGGGAGATTCAACCATTTATCCAAGCAGTTTTTACTTTTGCAGGAGCTCCCAATTATTACGAAGCAACAATAAAGCAGAATCTAGATCGCATTTCTCCCTCTACATTAAAAATCATGATAACTAATCAATGTCCTTATTGCCCTCAGGTTGTTACAATCGCAAATCAATTTGCACTCGCATCTAAAGGAAAAATTAGAACTGTTGTTGTAGATATTATGGCAAATCCAGATATTGGCCAGTATTATGATGCAGCCGGGGTTCCATATACTATTATAAATGATCAAAAAACGTTAGTTGGTATGGTTGGACCCAACGAAATCCTAAGGGCGTTAATAGGAGGTAATATTCGTGTTCAATATTGATATGGAA
>JBHLKA010000172.1:0-5335 GCA_048887145.1 Candidatus Hodarchaeota archaeon | reverse complement strand
CTTATTTTAATCTAATTATATTCTAATTTAAAACAAATAGTTAAATAATTTTTAAAATTAAAAACTTTCAAATTTTAGTAATTCTAGAAAAAATTTTGAAAAGCAGAAAGAAGCCATGTGTAAGATAAATTTTATTGATAAAAAACAATAAAAAAAATTAAAAAAAATAAGTATATTACTTTCTCATTTTAAGAAATTCTCCAGATTTCATCAAATCAATAGGTCGAAAATATTCTTTGCCAGTTTTATCTGCTAAATCGTCTAAAATCTTAGCCCACTGCTCATAATTCTTTTTTCCAGCAGCAAAAGGACCTGGAGCGTTCATACCTGCCATATTAGCATCATCAATAACTTTGAAACCACTTGCAATTCCTTCATCTAAAATACGGCAACCTTCATTTAACATAATTGCAAAAATTGTATTTAAGTCAAATAAATCCGCTGGTTCAGCCTTTTTAATACTTTCCATAATTGAATCTCTTCCTTGGCTCCAATCGTAAAATCCCTTCCCAGTTTTTGGGCCTAAATCTCCTTTTTGATACAATTCTTTTATAACTTTTCCATTTTCAAAGTCAGGAGAAAGAGTTTCTTTATAATAATTCATAATATGAAAATTTGTGTCAATACCAGTAAAGTCTGTCAAAACGCAGGGTGGCATTGGCATTTTACCACCGGCATCAGCATCTAAACGTTCCCATGGAATACCTCGTCTGTCTGCTTCATCAAAAGCCCAATGCAAATAGATAATAACTGGAGCATTCATTCGATTCACAATAAATCCTGGTCGATCTTTTAACACTGGAGCAATATATCTTTGACCTCTTAAACATGGTAATTTACCAGCAAGATCCATAGCAATATTAAACGTTTCATCAGAGGTATCTTTACCTCTAATTACTTCAATTAATCGCATCAATGGGACAGGATTGAAGAAATGCATACCACATACTCTATCAGGTGCACCTGAATCCTTACCTATTTCTGTGATACTCATTGTAGAGGTATTTGATGCAAATATCACGTGAGGAGGTCCATTTTCCATAACAGTTTTACATACCTGCTTTTTAACATCCATTTTTTCGATAACTGCTTCTATCACAAAATCAGAATCCTTAACAGCAGAAGCAAGATCAATTGATCTTTTTAATCTTGCCATAACTCTAGCAGCAGTAACACCTTCACCTAATGCGTTTTTAGATTCTAATTTTTTTAATCCTGTTTCTATTTTAGCAACACCATTATCTATGAATTCATCTTTTATATCCACTAGAGTGACATTATAGCCGGTCATTAAAGCTACTTGGGCAATTCCATTTCCCATTAACCCAGCTCCAAGAACTAACACATTTTTAACATCCATTTTTAGTTTAAACCTTCTTTAATATAATTTAAGATTAAGATTTTAACAAATAATTAAATCTTATTTTTTTTATAACTTTTGACATTTTCTTTATCTGAAAGGATAATGGAATGATCCTTTTCTTTAATACCTATATTCTTTTCCTTAAGTTCTTCGATTTTTAGGCTTTTTATTTAAAAGATTAAGAGTAGATCAAATTTTTATTTATAATCAAAAGGATAAAATTGTTTTATAGTGATAATACATAGAAATTTATATCCTATTTTATGGTTCTATATTAGAAAACACAACTGGGGTTTTTTGTGATTATTTTAAAATTTTTGAAAAAAATATATTTATTTTTGAGGTGTTAAATATAAAAATCGGTAAAATCTATGGAATAGAAATTAAATTACATATAAGTACCTTATTAATAATTGGTTTAGTAGGATTTTTCGCAGCAAACTTTTATGTGTCATTAGTTCCTACCGTATCTTTAATTGATTTACTATTGATCGGAATAGTTAACGGATTAATCATATTAGCATCAATTTTAATTCATGAAATGGCTCATTCTATTGTAGCCCAAAGATATGGATTGAAAGTTAAAGAGATTGAACTATACTTATTTGGTGGAGCATCAAAAATAGAAGAAGAACCTAAAACACCAAAAAGTGAAATTGTTATTTCTGTCGTAGGACCAATCTCTAGTTTAGTAATTGGAGGTATATTATTACTATTGTTGTTTACTCTTCCACTTAGTTTGCCTTTAGGAGTACTTATAACTCTATTTTACTCTGGAATTTCTAATATAGGCTTAGGACTTTTTAATCTATTACCTGCGTTTCCAGTTGATGGTGGTAGAATTTTAAGAGGTATTTTGTGGGCTAAACGTAAAAACTTAGTTTCCGCTACCAAAACAGCTTCAAGAGTTGGAACTTTTTTTGCTTATGGACTCATAGCTTATGGTTTTGTACAATTACTGTTATATGGCTTAAACGGGATATGGTTAATTATTATTGGTTCATTTCTAAGTAATCAAACAAGGCAATCATACCTTCAGGTTTTAAATGAAGAAACTCTTTCACACTTGAATGCAAAAGATATGATCAGTTTACCAGCATTTGAGATACCCTTTGATTTAACTTTATCAGAAGCAGTTAGTCAATTTTTTATGCTATATAAAAAAGAGTACTTTCCGGTAATAAAAAATGGCTTAATTATTGGAATTATCTATTTTGATGATATTAGAAAAGTTCCCTTGGAGCAAAGATCAGAACTTATTGTTGGATATGCGATGAGAAAATTAAATAATTTTCCTTCTATTTATGATGATGATTCAGGAAAACAGGTTATGAAGAAATTTATACAAATGGAAACTAAACCACAATTACTTATAGTAAAAGAACATGGAGACGATTTTATTTTAGGATTGATTGGTAAGGATGATTTAGTATCGTCTCTAAGATTTTGTCAGTTAAATCCAGAAAAATGTAAATGATCTCTTTTTTTTCTTTAAAATTAAATTTAATTAGTTCTAATATATTATTAAAGAATCTAAAAAGCAAAATAGATTTACTATTAGTGCTATCAATGCTCTTATATAATATTGCTGAAAATGGTGCATTGAGAAAAACTTCTATTGTTGATTTTAATGATAGTAGTAGGGTTTATCTCATTGATGAGAATAAAATAATTTATTTATGGCAAGGTAACAAAGCATCTAAAAAGAAAAAGGATCTAAGTTTGAAAAGGGCACAATTATTGAACAAATCAAGAGATTATATTGCTAAAATTCAAATAATTCAACAAAATAATGAGTTCGGAGGATTTTTAGCAATTATGGATACTTTAAAAGAAGGAAAAATCAAAACTGGAACTGTTAAAAAACGTCCTGAATTAGAATTAGAAATAGATGATACTAAAGAACTTATAGAAGCAGGATTGGAACCAGATCTAATTGCTGAGATTAATTTAGCGGCTTATGAACTTGCCCAGAAAAATAAAGATTATAAAGGGTTATGTAGAGATCTTGCTAAACTTCAATTATCTATAACGAAGGGAGGAGAGAAACCGTCTGAAAGCGAAATTAAAAATAAGACAGAAGAAATTTTTAAATCATCATCTACTTATGAAGAAGTTTGCTGGCTGATTTCGGAGTTAAAAATTTTATCAAGTAAAAATTATTTTAAGAAAAAAGTCTAACTAAAAAAGGGATTACTGATCTAAGTTATCTAATATCTTTTCAAATTCTTTATAATCTGGTAGAGTTTCAAGATAAATTGAAATATTCCTAATCTTTACATTCCTCTCTAAAATATATTTTTTAATAGTTGAGAGGATAATTTCAGCACAAGTTTGAGCATTGAAACCTATAACCTCTAATGAAAGCGGAGGAAAACAAATTGACTTTATGTCTGCTTTTTGATCAGCTAATTTTAATGAATTCCAGATTGCTAATATTAATTTCTTTTTATCATGACCAGATCGAATATGTAATATAAATTTTGAATTAAGATTTCCTCCAGATGTTATAACTACTTCTCCCATAGGAATATTTGATATTTTTTGCATTATTTGATTGCATTCAACTTGTACCTTTGAACCTGCTTTTCGCAATACTTTGCATCTTATTGTTCCAGAAGGTAATAGCCTACTATTAGTAGGAATAACTATAGCATCGCATTCTGCGTTGGCTATATCATTTATAGTTATTTCTATAGTTGTATCATTAAAGGTTAGTTTGTTCATTAAATATCTAACTAAACAAGTGATATTTATATTTTTTTAGTAGTTTTATATTGTTCAATACCAAAAATGAGTGTTTTTACTAATTTGTTAAAAACATTTAAAAAAAATTATATCTCTGTTTTTTCCCCTAATAGCTTTATTTGTTCATCTCTATTATTTTTTTTATCATTTTTTCAATGTTCCTATCAATAGTATTAAGAACTTTCTTATAAACAGTATAACTCGTATAATAAGGATCAATGATATCTAAATCGCCTGTATCATCATTAAATTCTTTCAATGTAAAAGTTATTTTATCAATGTCGTTGATTTGGGGATAATTTCTGATGATATTATTTGATTGAGATTCTTCCATTGTTATTATTAAATCTTGTTTTTCTAATAGTGCTCTATTTAGAATCTTTGGTCTAAAATCTGAATATTTTATCCCTTTTAAATCTAAATACTCTTTAGATTCTGGTTGCATGTAAGAAAAAGCGTTAAAAAAGCCACAAGAATCAAAATTTAAGTTCACATTAAATTTTTTAGCGTAATATTTTGCCAAATACTCTGCTGCGGGACTCCGCGCTGTATTTCCAGCGCATACAAAAAGTATTTTCTCAATTTTAGGCATTCTTATTTATAATTAAAGTTTTTTTTAATTTTTCTTACATAAATATTAAATTAATGGATAACTAAAAACATATTATATCCAATAATTGCTAAATCTCAAGGATGTCAACATTTAAATTTAAAAGCAGGATTAGTAAAGTATTTTTTGCAGATATTGATTTATCAAAAATTAGTTTTCTATATTTACTTTTTACTTTTAGTTCTCTCGCTATGATAACAGAAGCATTACTGTTCAAGTATGCCTTAATAGTAGAATTTGATGCAGCTATACTATTTATTATTTTATTCATAATTAGTATCAGCTTCTTAGTATCTGGAATTTTAGTAGATTATATAAAAAATAGAACCGCTTCATTTAATTATATTCTATCCTTGACCATAATAGGATTATTTTTAACGGTCTTCAGTGAGATTATTGGTTTATTAATTATCCTCCTTACATTACCCCTGCTAATTGTATTATGGTTTACAATTTTAGTCCATGAAACCAGTATATTAAATCGAGGTCGTGTTACTGCCTTTTTAATAATTATTAGTTTTATTATTGGAACCACGGGAGCATTTTTCGTACTTTTTGAGCCATTATACAACTATCTTTATATTTTAGAGGGAGTAATGTTAATCTTAATATGG
>JBHLKA010000171.1:0-5441 GCA_048887145.1 Candidatus Hodarchaeota archaeon | reverse complement strand
TATTGGGGTATTACCATAGAAGAAGCTGAAAATGAAGAACAAATGGCAAAAGGGTCAAATATATGGAGACTTGCCAAACCAGGTTATATTAAAGTAATGAAAACCACTCCAGCTATGGATGCTACAAAAATGATTCCATTAATAATGAAATTAAAGAAGCAAATGGAAGATTAAAAAAATATTTCAAGCTAAAGAATTTAATTAAATAATTTTTTTTATTTTTTTGAATATTCACAATAGAATTTTAAATACTATTGTTTATTTAATCATATGGTAAATGAAATTAAGCCTAATCTAATTGAAGCTTTTCATATGAAAGAGTTTTCAATAATATTAGATTCCAATCCATCAACAGGGTATTCGTGGGTTCCTTCATTTGATAAAAATTTTCTTGAGTTAATAAATCGAGCTATTAAAGTGAATAACATAAAACTTGGAAGCACTTCTAAAGAGATATTTAAATTTTACCCTATAAAATGTGGTATAACAACTCTTACAATGATCTACAAAAGAGTATGGGAAAAACACGAAATACAAAAAATAAATTTCAAAATAAATATCCAATGATATGTTAATTACTTCTTCTTCATATCAATAAAAAGTAAAGAAAATATTTAATTTCTAAAAACCTTTTCTTTGGGAGCATACGCATCCTGGACTGCATAATTGTTGAAATTAATGCTGTAATGGTCTCTCCAGCTGTGTTTTATATCTTCTAACATATCTTCCGTGAGGCTTTCTTTAACTTTCCCCTCTGCCCGTATTAATGCTCCCATAGGTACCGCCATAATTTCTCCATCCTTTACTACGATTTGCCCATCCTTAATCGTATAGGCCGCAGCACTAAAAGCTTTTTCAATGTCAGAACCAGTATAATTCTCAGGATTTATTCTATAGATTGCTACATCTCCAATGGCTCCAACTCCTAAATGGCCTCTATCCTTCATACCTAACGTCTTTGCATTTCCAGCTCGAGTTACAATAGTTAATTCATACAATGAATATTCCCGATCAATATCTGATAATGTTGTCGCAGTTGTTGCTTTCTGATGGACACCATTCTTTAACATCTCCTCTCTACTCTTCTTATCCACCAACCATTTAAATGCCGTAGGATAAGTAGTAAATGGTGCTCCATTAGGGTGATCTGTTGTAAAACCAATTTGGTATGGATCCTTAACTAATAACATTAATTCCAAGCCTATCGCCCACTGAACCGCATTTACACCATTTTTTGGAGCAAAAAAATAAGGAACTACTCCTGAACCTGATTCTCCTTCAACTTGTCCGTTTACCCACTTAATTCCTGGTTTAGACCCCCAAGGTGATACACCACCTAAATGATGAAGAGCAAACTCCCAAGGACCATCCCCTGTCATTGTGGTTGTAGCATATTTAGTAAAAACTACTTGACCATTATCAATAGAAAGGTGTTTATGCGCATTGACATATTCAGCAATTTCAGCAGCGCGAGAGTTAAAATCACCCCAGTTAGTACCTCCATAAGCGTTAAATTGACAATGTGTTACATGCAAGCTTCGTTCTCTTCCATTCCCTGCATTTATATCTTCACATACTTTAAATGTTTCTAATGAATGTTTATAATTTCCTGGATGTCCCAAATTATTGCAGTGGACATGAATAGAGTGCGGTAATTTTAGAATTTCGTTAACTTTTGCTAAGTTCTCTATAATTTGCCGAGGTGTAACATTCCAATGAAAAACGGGGTCATCTAAAGATTCACAATTTTTGCCCCAAGCCCAATTTTCTACTCCTCCAGGATTAACAATCTTTATTGCATAACCCTTTGTAGCTTTCAGTATCCAATTAACATAAGCAGCCAATCTATCAATATCATTATCTCGTATATATTTGAGGACAAACCAATTATTTCCGTAAATTGGCATCGCAGCTTTATCAATAATAGGTATTTCAAGAAACTCTTCATGCGTATGTCGTGCTTCTAGTAGGGGCATAGCTGGTTCGATTGCAGTTGTATATCCCATTTGAGCATATCTATACCCAGTAAGCCACGTGCTAAGTACGCTAAATCCTGTTCCGGAACGTGTTAATTTTGTTTTTTTCATAATAGATTCAGGAACCTTATCTTCTGGTCTCAGTGCCCTACCAGTATTTACTTTAGCTCCTGCGATGTGGGTATGAATATCAACACCACCAGGCATTATAATCATTCCTGATGCATCGATAACTTTCGCCTCTCCATTGACTTTATCGACAATGATTCCATCTTTAATATGAATTTCGTTTCTTTCACCATCGATCTTATTCAGTGGATCATAAACAATTCCATTCTTTATGATTAAATCGCTCATTGCTAATTTCCTAGATTATGGCTATTATTTAACTTAATTCTATTATTGTTAAAAATCAATAATTTTTATAAAAATTTATTATTATTTTAAGGTTAATTTGGAGAATGGATTTTAGATTTTAAAAGATTGTTTTAATAAAAAATAAAATAGAGAAATGAATATAAGTATCTTTATTAGCTATCATAAATATAAAATTACCTTATTTCATGCATATTGGGATATCGATTAATTATAAATAAGTTGTATCCAATAATAATAATTAAATATCTTAAAAAAGCAAATACAAAAATTAATTTAAATAATAAAATTTAAAAATTAAATTTAAAAATTAAATTAAAAACATAAGGTTGGAAAAAAATGGGCTTTGGCAAAGCATTTGGTTTTAGTATACTGGCTTTTATCGGAATAAATTTTGCTTTCTTTCTTCTAGCTTTTGGAGTTGAAGGAGAGTTAATGGCATATTTTGCATCTATTGCTGCTTTACCCTCGCAAATACTAGGTTTACTTTTAGGACCAATAGTTTGGGGACAATTTCCTCTTGTAATGACATCAGAATTCGCTTCTTGGTTTTTTTCTCCTATTGCAGCAGGAGATATAATTTTATTCATTGGATTTATTGTTGCTCCAATTATAGCTGCTTTTCTTGCTGGTAGATTTGGAGAGAATAAAATTCAAGTGTTTTTCGCATGGTTTACCACTGTTATGATTTGTGCGGCTGTTCTTGCGATTTGGGGATCTATTGAAATGGCTATGATGGGAGCACCCCTTTTTGCGATATTAACTCAAATTCTTGGATCAATCAGCATCGGTTTAGTATATGCGTTGGCATATGGTTGTATTTCCTTACTACTAATGCGTGAAAAATAAAGTTAAATTCAGAAATTTTTCTTTTTTTTCTTTTTGATTTCATTTGAAATTTACATTTATTAGAAAGGCCAGTGCTTCTAATGAAGCGAATAAAAAAATTAATTCAATAGGAAAAAAGAAATTGAATTGAAAAGTTACATAAAAAATTAATATCTTTATTTTAAATCAAGAAAAGAGCAACGCCTTTTGGATAACTTTGAGATCAATTAAATTTTTATAGTTATCAAGTTAAATTATTCTTATTAATTCAAAAAAAAAATGTTCTAAAAAAGGTTGAATATAAATGAAATCAGGCCAAGTGTTAGCTTTATTAAGTGGGATTATAACTATTTTAGGTACATACGTCTTCGCTATTTACATCATGGTTCCAGGTGTAGTAGGATCTGGAATTGGATTTATCTTTAATCTAGGTACCTTATTTGCTAATGCTGAATCAATAGCTCCTTCTTTAGGCGCACCGGTTTGGTGGTATTACATATATGTAATTGGATTTATAGTTTTCCTTGCTGCAGGTGTATTGCAAATAATTGGAATGAAAAGTAGATTTGTTAGTTTGATTTTTTCATTATTTCCATTAGCCGTTGGATTAATGTTTTTCTTTTTAGTATATACAGACATTCTGGGAATCAAATCGGCGTTTTTTGCAATCGTCTTTGCCGGTGAACAATATGGAAATATATTTCCATTCGGAGTTCCTCTTGGTGATTTAGCTTTGGGAACTTATGTATTGATAGCTGGGGGCGTTTTAGGCATAGTTAGTGTATTCCTGCCACGAGACTAAATAATAATTAAAAAATTAGTAATAATTAATTTTTTTTTATTTTTCATATATATGGACTGCTCCCTAATCTTGACTGTAGGATTGATATAATTGATAGCTATATAATAACGAATTCAAAGTTTAAATTTAATACAAAAAAATTGGGAAGTGAAATAAAAAATGAAAAATGGTGGGATAATAGCTCTCCTTGGAGGAATTATAAGTCTTGTTGGCACGTTTGTATTAACATTTTACGAATCTGCTACGTATAATATTATGGGATCCGGAATTGGGTTATTAGTTAACATTGGGGATAGTCTCGCAACGGCAGCACATTATGGATGGATTGTATATTTCTATGAAATACTTTTTTTGATTTTAATATGGGGAGGAGTATTACAAATAGTTGGAGCAAAAATTAGAGCATTAGCGATTCTTGGGGGAATTTTTGCAATTACATTAGCTGTTTTTCTCATAGTGGTAGCATTTGGGGGGTATAGTTTACCTTCAGATGTTTTGCAGGCTGCTTTCTTTTTTAGTGGCCCTTCAGGAGCCTATCCGCTACATGTTGCTGTAGGAGATTATGTTGTACCTCCTCTTACAGCAGGTTTAGGAATATATTTTTTACTTGTTGGTGGAGTTTTAGCTTTTATTGGTGGCGCAATGCCAAGGGATTAATTATTTTTAAATCATTTTTTTTTCAATTATTAATCTAATCTTGAATAAAACTTGTTTTATAAATCTTTTTTAAGTTTTTAATATCTTCAATTTTATTAAGATTGACAAATGTAAGTAATTTATTATCAATTGGTTTTATCTCATTTTCTATTGAGATATATTTAATTTTCCAATTTATATCAAGGAGTTTATTTAATTTAAATTGTTTATTTTCTAAATTTTTTTTACTTAGTTGGAATGATTTTCTAGTTGGATAAATTGCAAATAACGGTTCAACAAAACCATTTTCCCATTGAGGAATACAACATTCATAATCAATCGAATTAGATATTAAGAGTTCAATTACTTTAAATTGAAGAAAAGGATTATCACAAGCTAAGATAAAGGTTTTTTCATAGTTTAAACTTAAAAGCTCTTTAAAGGTGGAATATAAGCCGATTAAAGGACTCCGAGTGTCTTTATCCCTAATTACTGAATTATCATCTACAATGATGCCTGTAATCATTCGATAGTCAATGCTACTAATATAGTTTTGGGCTTGCTTTAATGAGTTAGCGGTTAAAAAAATATCTTTTTTGAATTTCTTTACTATTTCGAGTTGATAAGATATAAGAGGTCTTCCTTGAAGTTTAAATAATCCTTTATCAGAGCCAAATCTTTTACTCTTTCCACCTATTAAAATTACAAAAGCAAGATATTTTTTTTGGTCGCTAATTTTTGAACAGCTTATTTTATAATTTAATAATATTCTATTAAACTAATAATTAAAAATTATAACTCATTTAAATTAATTGTATCTAAAG
>JBHLKA010000170.1:0-5462 GCA_048887145.1 Candidatus Hodarchaeota archaeon | reverse complement strand
GAACAGATAAAATCATATAAAAAAAATAAATTTCAAATGGATGATAGAATCTTAAATTTGATTGAAAAAAATTGGAGATTCACAATAGATAAATGGAATTATAAAATACCTGAACTAATATAAACTTCAAAATTTTCGTGAAACAGAACTTTCACGATATTTAATATATTCCTTCATATTAGCTTATTATTCATATAATACTTCAATCGTAGATTCAATTTCTTTTGAAAAGCGTTTTTTAGTGACACCATGAAGTAATAGAAATCCCACTATAGCAATTAGAGACAGAATTCCCGCCATATACCACACCCAGTTTGGTCCAAGATGGTTTGCTACTAATGCAGCAGCTAAAACCCCAAATAAATTCGGAATCGCCCAATGTAAACCGTACAGTGCCATATAGCGCCCTCTCTTATCTTCAGGAGCAAAAGATGCAACTGCAGTTTGACTGACAGGTATTACTATCATTTCACCAACAGTGAGAATTGCCATAGCGATGAAAAACAGGTAGGTTGCTGAAATAAAACCATACATACCAAACCCAATCATGTAAAGTAGCGTTCCAACAGCCATCATTTTCATGGGAGCAAACTTTGAAACTTTTTTGGTTATCCAGAACTGGAATAGCACCACCATAATCGCATTCATGCTTAACAACAAACCAAAGCTCTGTTTGGTGAACCCATGAGCATCCCGTAGAAATACAGACAGTGTGCTATTTAATTGCATATATATCAATACCGTTATGGCGGACACAGAGAGAAACAACACATATACCCAATCCTTTAAAACCTCTTTATATCCTGCAAAGGTTTTAATTATTGATTCTTCTGCTTTAGCATCTAGTTTTTGTGGTTTCGTTTCCGGAATAACGAGGTATACAATCAGAGCCGTAATTAAACTGCTCACAGCATCCGCAATAAATAAAAATAAATAAGAGTAGGCTGCTAAAAATCCACCAAGAATAGGACCGATCGTTGCTGAAAGGTTAACTGCTACCCTTAGAAGTCCAAAACCTTGTGCTTGAGTTTCCTTTGGAAGCAAATCTGCAACAATTGCTTGTCGTGCAGGATTTCCTAAATCACCTAAAGTACCTAATAATGCAGCAAGTATGTAAAAAATGTTCAGATTATTAACTAATCCCATTCCGATACTTCCTATTCCGCTTGCAACCAAACCTAATAGCAGCATCGAACGACGACCATATTTATCGGCTAAAGCTCCTCCTATCGTACTACCGAATATACTTCCTGCTGAAAATAACGAAAATAAGAATCCTATTTCGATCCACCCCACCCCAAAATGATCGGTTATATAAAGGGAAAAAAATGGAAATAGTAAAAAACCCCCTAATCTATCAATAAAAGTAGCAAGGATCAACACTTTAAATGGGTTAGGATATTCATTATATGTACGTTTAATCTTGATGAACATATGTAGGGCCCCTATTCCTAATTATAAATAAAATCTCTAGACAATATAATGTTGTAATATTTACATTTGTTATTTTTTTCCTACTTTTTAAGAAATTTTAATTTAATTTATAGTTTAAACTTTTGAACTTTAGTGGAAGTTAGAAATAAAAACGAACTAATGCCTTTTTTGCTATTTAATTACAATATGCTAATAAATTTAGATCTAACTATTTTTTATTAAACCTATCATTACTTAATCGCAGTATAAATTATTTCGGGAGAATCGAAAATGTTTGATTATTTAATAAGTGAGAGTGCTAAAAAAATAAAAGAAGAAGTGCGTGCATTTGTAAGGGATGAGGTTCCTCACTCTTTAATTAAAAAAATGGATAAAGAAGAAATCAACTATCCAGTTGAGTTTTTACAGAAACTAGGTGGAAGGAATCTTATAGGTTTAAGATTTCCTAAGGAATTTGGCGGTCGAGGTTTAAATTGGGAATGTGAAGTTGTTGCACTTGAAGAAGTAGGCGTATTAGGAAGCTCTTTACCTTGTTTATATTCTCTTCCTATAATTACTGGAGAAGCAATGAATTTGTTTGGCTCTGAAGAACAAAAATTAAAGTATCTGAAACCTATGTGTGAGGGTAAAAAATATACAGCAGAAGCTTTAACAGAACCAAGAGGTGGTTCCGATTTTTTTGGCGCAACATGTACAGCTGTTAAAGAAGGGGATTATTATATATTGAACGGTGAAAAACGTTTTGTTGTAGGAGCTGAGGGAGCTGATTTCTTTCTTGTTTATGCTAAAACAAATCTTGATCCTAACGCAGATCCTCGGTCTTCTCTTAGTCTTTTTATAGTTGACCGTAGTAAGGGCGTCGAAACGGAATATATATATGGGCTATTAGGAACTAGAGGTGGTGGTGCTGGAAGGCTCAAATTTGAAGATGTAAATGTTCCTCAAGAAAATATCATTAGGGGAGAAGGGGAGGGAGGTCGAATCTTTTATCAAATGATGGTCCCTGAGCGCCTTACTACGGCGGCGGGTTCATTAGGATCTGCAAGAACTTGTCTCCATATTGCTACTAAATATTCAACCAAAAGAAAGGCTTTTGGACAAACAATTAAAAACTTTCAAGCAGTAAGTTTTAAAATTGCTGATAGTATCACTCTTTTAGATGCAGCGAGATCAATTGTATTAAATACAGCAAGAACTATTGATACTGGAGCACCACCAGCGTTACAAAGAAGGTTAGTATCTGAATCTAAGAAATTTTCCACTAAGGCTTGCTGGAAAATTATTAATAATACTATGCAAGTAATGGGAGGAATTGGGTATACAACTGTTTATCCTATTGAAAGAATACTTCGTGATTCAAGACTTGGAGAAATTTGGACAGGAACTTCGGAAATTATGAATTTAATCATCCAACACGAGTATTACAAAGAATTACTTAGCGAAAAATGGCTTGATCGAGATGTAGAAAAAGATGCGATTGATGCTGATCATGAGGAAGAAAAGCATTTTGGTTAGAGGATAATAACAAAAATTAAAATCTTTTTTTATTTTTGTTTAGATAAGTATCTTATTTTAACTAATAAATCACGTAATTCCATTTTGTCATTTTCTGCGGTGATATATTTCTTTTTTACTCCCTCAGAAAGAGGCACATCTTTAATTTGATTTCCTTGTAATGAAACCATATTTCCAAATTTGCCTTCTAATACCAATTTCATAGCTGCTAATCCAAATCTTAGACCTAATATTCTATCAAACGAATTAGGCGTCCCAGCACGCATAGTATGACCAAGAACCACGCTTCTACATTCGAAATCTACCCCATTTTTTTGAAATTCTCCTTTTAAGTCATCTCTTAAATTTAATTCATCTACAATTGTTTGAGACATACCTAATTTAGCAAGCAAAGGATTGCCAAATGTATCTTTAGGCAAATTATCGATGCTTTCTTTAGAAATCGTTTTAAAATCTCTCTTTAGTGATGTTAGGTTAGGGTATGCTCCTTCTGATATCGCAATAATATGGTATTTATAACCAGCATTGGCTCTTTTTTTAAGTACATCAATAATGTCTTCCTCAAGATCAAATGGAGTCTCTGGGATTAAAATAATGTCCGCACCAGCCGATATTCCGCTATACATAGTAAGAAAACCGGCATCCCTGCCCATTATTTCAACTACAAACACCCTTTGATGAGAATGTGCAGTAGTTGTTAGGTTATCTAGTGTATTAGAAGCTAATTGTACAGCACTCCAAAATCCAAATGTGTAATGTGTTCCAAGAAGGTCATTGTCTATAGTTTTTGGAACACCAACAACCTTTGCTTTAGCAAATTTGTGCAAAGAATCTGCAACCCCTAATGTATCGTCTTCAGCTTAAAATAGAAACTATTATAAAACTCCGCCGATAGCTATTAGGGCATCAATACCTAATTCATTAAACTTTGTGACTAATTCTTTTGCTCTTTCTTCTTTTGAAGTGACTCCTTTAAAAGGGTTTGTTCTACTTGTATAAAGAATTGTTCCTCCCACAGTATGTAAATCATCATGTTCGGCGATATTAAGAGGGATTTTATCATTATCTAAAAACCCTTTCCAACCCTTAAGGATTCCTACACATTCTAGTCCAGCATCGTAAGCTTTTAACATTATCCCATAAATTACACTATTTAAACCAGGGCAGTATACGACAGTTAAGGAAAATCTTGAACATGACTCCGCCGCCCGTTAAAATTCCAATTCTCTTTAGATCATTTGTCAATAAAATTTACCTCTATTTTCTAATTTTCTTATAAAACCATATTTATTTTAATAAGAAAACAAAGTATAAAAAAAACTTCATTAAATAATTCAAGTTTGGTAATCTTAACTATTTAATATAATCTAAATAAATCCCTTTTCTTTTGAGATTTTTATTGTAATATTTTGACATTTCCTGAAATATCTCTTTATCGATTTCTAACCTATTGCATAATAATTTAATTATTTTGCCTTTTCGAATATTTAATTTTGATATTTTTGTTGCTTAAAATAACGTTGGATTTGGCCTAAAAATCAAATGCAAATCATTCAATTTTTAGGTATTTTTAATCTTTTTAAGTTCTTCAAAACTAAAATAATGTCTCACTGAATCAATATAATGTTTCCAAATTTCTTTTATTTGATGTTTAATAGTTTCTTTAATCGAATCTCCTCTTTTGATAAGTTCTAGAATTTCAGGAGTTTTTATCAAGTTTTCTTTTAAAACTTCTGATTCTATAATTTGATAAAAAAATGGTTCATAGTTTGTTCTAATCATCTTTGTTATGGTATTGAGTAGATCTAATCCATAAAAATCAAATTCTTTTGGTAAAGCAATAATTACAATAATCACTTCAAGATATTTTTCCCTAATCCCAGCTCTTCTTTTTTCTCTTTTTGAAGAAATTTGAAATTTCTTAGCAAAATATCCTTTTCCATCATATATTAAATCAACATGCTCAAAATCGTTTTTATTTTCGAAATTTAGGAACCAAATTGGATGAAATTTAACTGGACGCATTTTTTCTATATTATTCTTGATTGAATCATCCGGGAATATTAAAAGTGGAATATGACCCTTAATCTCATCAAAATATAATATAAAAATTTGCCCTATTTCTGCAAATAATATAAAATTATTTAGATTCAATTTTTTTGTATTATTTTTTGCTTCGGTCATTCATATATTCTTGTATTTGAACTAAATTTATTCACTAAATGAAATTTGGAATTTGATATTATTGAAATCTAAAATAGAATTTTTCTTTTCATTAATCATATAGGTTTTATTGTATATAATTATTTGCAGATCACGCATCTAAATGATAATTTGTTGATATTAAAATGTTGTTATTATTACATCATATTAGGTAAAATCATAATTTTTTAAAATTGAATATAAGTGAGATATTAATCTAATTCCTTGCTTTCAAGTTTTTCAAAACTATATTTTGATTTATCAATTGGAATAATATAACTTCCTCCCCCGTTATCGGTTATTTTTAATGT
>JBHLKA010000169.1:0-5465 GCA_048887145.1 Candidatus Hodarchaeota archaeon | reverse complement strand
GGTGGTCATGTTAAGCATTTTAAGTCTTCTCTACTATTTCAGGATTTTGAAATGTTGATTTTTAAGAAATTTAAGACAATAATTTTTGATAATAGAGGCATTGGACAAACGGATGATGGAGACAAGCAATATACAATAAAAACATTAGCCGATGATGTAGCAGGATTGATAGATGGTTTAAAATTTAGTAAGGTTAATGTAGTAGGTTTTAGTATGGGAGCAATGATAGCTCAGGAATTAGTGATCAACTATCCTGAAAAAATTGAGAAATTAGTTATTGGCTCAACCCATTGTGGAAGACCAAAATATATCATGCCTTCAAAGGAGACCCTTACTGGAAAATCCCCTTTCCAAGAAGGTGTATCCCCTGAAGAAATAATAAAAAGCCAAATCCCGCTTGTATATAGTGAAGGTTTCATTAAAACTCATCCGAATTCTATAGATGCTATAATCCAAAATTATCTTTCTCATCCAGTTCCTCTTGAAGTGTATCGAAAACAAATTAATGCTGTATTAAGATTTAAATCACATAGAAGATTGAAAAATATTCAAATTCCTACTTTAATTCTGCATGGAAAACAAGATTTTCTTGTTCCTCCTCAAAACGCAGAAATTTTGGCGGATTTAATACCGGGGGCAAAATTAAAATTATTTGAAAATAGCGGGCATGGTTTAATTACTGAGCAAACTGAAGCTGTCATGAATGTCATCATAGATTTTATGGGAATTAATTAAATTAAAACAATATAATCTTTAGTTTGTCATAAATGTAAAAGGAGTTACCTCATTTAACAAAACAATTAATAGGAATTAAATTTTATATTATATTTATTTAATCCAAAATCTTACAATTTAGCAAAAATATGTTGGATTGATGAAGATTGAAAAGAAAGGTTATTGATGTATTTTCATTAGGTCACATAGTATTTGGATTAAATATAAACTCCTTTTTTATATTACTTTTCCAATTCAATTTAACCTACAGACAGGGAATTGTTATGTCTCCAATCAGTCTTCTGGTATTTATCGGATGGGAATTCTTTGAGCACACATTTGTTTATAAATTTATCTATAGTCGGGTTTTGAAAAATTGGGCAGAAAGTAAAACAAATTCATTATTAGATGTTGTAATCTCTGGAACTACATTCTACATAGCGTTCATAATTTTATACGTTTTAATTTATGATATTTTGATTTCAATAATCAATCTGGTTATTTCATTATCATTAGTCCCAATTGTAGCTATAATCATAATGAAAAGCAACAAAAAGAATTTTATCAATTATGATAAAACTGGAAAAACATAATCTTACATATTTCTTATAAAATCTTAACTCGTTTTGGAGACCGTGGAGGTATCCGATAATATGTCAAATCAGGAAAACCAATTGTGAAAGCAGCTACTACAATACCCTTAATATTCACGATTTTTTTTACTTCTTTGTTTCTTTCTATAGCCAGCTGAGTCCAACCACTCCAACAAGTTCCTAAACCAAGTGATTGAGCCGCCAATCTACCAAAAGTAATTATATTTCCAATATTGAAACCCCCCATCATCATTTTTAAGTTATTAGACACAAAAATTACGTGGGGGGCATCGAAATATATAGGATATTGATAATGTTGGCTATGTCTCCTTAACTGCTCTCCAAATTGATCATTAAGCAATTGATCTTTAAACATTTCTTCTAAAACTGCATCTGACAATTCTTTTAGTTTAGACTTATCCGAAACGATAACAAACTTCTCAGATCTCATGTTAGCCCCAGTCGCAGCATATTCCATTGCCTTTATCACTTTTTCTAATAACTCATCAGGTACTTTCTCTGGTTTATAACGGCGAATTGAACGAAGACTTGCAAGAAAATTATAGGCCTTTTCATAAGAGATGATTTTCTCGGGTGTATCAACATTTTCAACAGAAATTGCCTCCCCCATTCCTTCATATAATATCGCGTCTTCTGGACATTGAGCAATACATTGTCCACATAATATACACTTTTTAACAGCTCCAGCAAATTCTATTTGAGCTTTCCCCTCATTTTCTTGATATAAGTATCTAGGACATGCAGACAAGCATATTCTACATACAGTACATTTACTATAATCAATACCAATTATGGGCATAGAATCATCCTTACTTAATACAATATAAAAGTTATGTAAAATGAGTAATCTGCGAGTAAATAAAAATGTTGAAATTTTATTTTGACAAAATCGGAAAAGTTTTTATTAATTTTGAGATAATCATAAAATACTCTTTAATCCAATCAAAAAAAAGTTATTAAAAATAAAATTGAGGTGAATTATATGGTCATAGTATTGGCAACTACCTACTTTCCACCTGGTAAATCAGCTGAAGTTGGAAAAAAATACCTTGAAGTCTTAAAAAAATTCCCTACAGATAGATCTATAGATAAACCAATTTTACCTGTAGGTGTAAGAACCACAACTAATGGTATGAAAGCAATTTCTGTTACAGAAGTTAAAGATGGTAAATTTAAAGAGTATATGAAACGCTTCTACCAGAATATACTCGAATATTTCGATATAGAGGGTTATAAAGTAGATTTTGAGGTTTTTATGTCAGGTGCCGAAGCATTACCGCTTGTTGGTCTTGAAATGCCCGAAATATAAAATTTTTAAATTAAATTATAATTCTTTTTTTTATTTAAACTTCAATAAATTTCCTTAGGAGCTAAAAATTGGGGGTAATGTGGTTGTAAATATCTTCTTAATTCATAACAAAGATGACATTCATTAACATATTTTTGAGTTTCCTCAAATCCGTTGGTTATAGCTAATTCTAATAATCCTATAGGGCCTTTTTTTGAAATAATTGATAAAATAGGGTGTTTTTCACAGTCATAATTTTGGACAATTTCGGTTAAAGAATGGATCTGGGTATTACCTATACAAATACCTGGACATAGCGTTATATTACCTTCAGGATCAATTTCTATTGTTTTGGGATTTTGAAGATCTCCTTCAATCCAAAATGGAACTGGACATTTCTTGGAGGGTATTTGTTCTTTTAATTTTAAATATTGTTTTAATTCGGTAGCTCGGCCTTCTACACTCATAATTAAATGATGATATTCAACTCCTTCTAGCTTCCCTAACTGATCTAAATTTGCTTTTGTTAACTGATTGAAATGGTTATCTGAATCTATATCTTCTACGAAATAACTGTCAACATATATGGGTTCAAAACCAATGTTTACTGCTGATTTGAGTGCATTCTTTACATATTCTAAAGGAATGAATTCTTGATGAAAGCAATCAAAACTAAGAGTTATTGCTGTTAATCCCGCCTTTTTTAATCGTTCTAACTTATTATGTGCAATTCCTTTATTCTTTGCCCAGAAACTATTAGTAATGAGACTTCTTCTCGGAATATCCATCATTTTCGCTTTTTTAATTACATTCTCCAAATAATCAAAATATAAAAAGGGTTCACCACCATGAACCCAAACAGATTGTAATGGGTGGAGCCTCATTAATTCACTTAAATATTTCGAATATTCTTTTGGTTTAATGAAACCAGTTCGCTTGGGTCCAGCTTTATAACTACAGTGTTGGCATTCCGCTGGACATTTAAAAGTTAGAAGAAAGTCAACATTCTCAACTTGCAAAAGGAAATCACCTTTTAGATAAAATAATTCATAGATATATTAATTTTTAGCTAAGAATCTATGAAGCAGTTTTTTTTCATACTACAAGAAGAAAATAAAAAAATATTTTAATTATAAAATAGTTATCATTTTTTAGCAGCTGGTTTCTTTTTAGGAGCAGTTTTTCCTTTGGGGGCTGGCTTTTTTTTTGGTGCTGGTTTTTTTTTAGGAGCCTTCTTTTTTGCCATTATTGTTTCCCTTTCCCTTATTTTCTAAATTTTTTTAAAATTATTAAAAAGATGTTAAAAATATACACAAAACTAACATATAAATGTTTAGATTTTGATATAGTGTCCACCACTTAATCTTTCCCAATTTTATCCCAAAAAAGAATTCAAAATATACTATTGATGATAATATAGTAAATTATCGCTTTTTGATACAAAAATATACATGAGAAATACTTATACTTACTTTTTTATTTGTTCTTAGATTTCAAATATTCAAAATTATACTCTTATTAAGGTTTAAAGTAAATTAAAAAATATAAAAAAATAATATCGGATATTGAATAAAAATGGTTAGACCAAAGGCAGTATTACCTGAAAATGGAATCCCAGCAAATAAACTCATAAAAGAAATGGAACAGATAGCCAAAGATGACGTAGAATGGAAAGATGGAAAGGTTTGGAGTTTAGTGTATCATGCATCGGATGAACATACAGAATTACTTAAGAAAAGCTATAATATGTTTTTCTCAAAGAACGCACTAAGTCCACTTGCTTTTCCAAGTCTAAAAAAATTTGAAACTGAAGTAGTTTCAATGGCTATTGACTTATTTGGAGGAGATCGAAAATGTTGCGGGAGTATGACTTCTGGAGGGACTGAGAGTATTGTAATGGCTGTAAAAACGTATAGAGATTGGGCAAGGGATAAATTCCCTGATATTAAAAATCCAGAGATGGTATTACCCAGCTCTGCTCACCCAGCATTTTATAAAGGTGCTGATTATTTTGATGTGAAAGCAATAATAGTACCGGTGGACAAAAATACTCATCGAGCAGATGTAAAGGCTATGGAAAAAGCATTAACCAAGAACACAATATTAATAGTAGGTTCTGCTTGCGACTTCCCGAGAGGTGTTGTGGATCCAATTACCGAATTGGCAGCTATAGCTCAAGATCGTGGATTAGGAATGCATGTTGATTCATGCCTTGGAGGATTTATGTTACCTTTTGTTAAAAGACTTGGTTATGAAGTTCCTAAATTTGATTTTTCAGTACCAGGGGTTACTTCCATGTCTGCTGATGTCCATAAATATGGATATGGCGCAAAGGGCGCATCAACTATCCTTTATCGTAGTGATAAAATATGGAAATATCAATTCTCCGTATATACAGATTGGTCAGGAGGAGTATACATTTCAACCACTATGCGCGGAACACGTCCTGGGGGAGCAATGGCAGCAGCTTGGGTTGCTATGAAAACTCTAGGAATAAATGGCTATTTACAATTAGCAAAAATCGTTATGGATGCAACAAAAAAATTAATTGAAGGTATAGATCAAATCCCGGAGCTATACATTATTGGGAAGCCCGTGATGAGCGTTTTCTCTTTTACTTCTAATGACATTAATATTTTTCAGCTAGGAGATGTATTAGATGAGAAAGGATGGCATTTAGACAGAATACAGTTTCCATCAGCGCTACATATGATGGTAAATCCTCACCATGCTGATATTGTTGATGAGTTTTTAAAAGATCTCAGAAATGCAGTCGATGAGGTTCGTAAAAACCCTGAAAAAGTTTCTGAGGGTGAAGCTGCAATGTATGGAATGATTGCAAGTTTACC
>JBHLKA010000168.1:0-5516 GCA_048887145.1 Candidatus Hodarchaeota archaeon | reverse complement strand
AAGTCAGATCTCAATAATAAGAAACGAAAGGGAGCTTAATTGCCACGACCAGGATTAAGATCGAAAGCACAAGCAAGGAAAAAATTAAAAACTCCAGGTAATCGGAATACAACCCATTACTGGAGAAAAAAACCCAGTAAAGCTCACTGTGCAATTTGTAAAAAACCTCTTCAATCAATTCCGAGATTAAGACCCTCTGAAATGAAAAAAACTAATCTAACGTCTAGAAGAGCTAATAGAATAGAGAGTGGACGATATTGCGCTAAATGTTTACAAATTTTAATTAAAGATGCAATTCGGCATTCATAAGCTTCTTTTTAAAAAGTATTGTTTCTTTTTAATTTTAATTCTTAATTCACATTTTTAAAGGTTATTTGATGTGATTCTTACAATTTCAGGATTTCATGGAACAGGGAAATCTACAATTGGAAAATTAATTGCTGAATCTCTTGGAATTACCTATTATTCTACTGGTGAAGCATTTCGAGAACTCGCAAAAGAGAAACAAATGACGCTAGCAGAATTTACTGAATACGTTGAGAATCACCCTGAGGTAGATATTGAATTAGATGAAAAAATCCAAGAGATAGCAAAAAAGGATAATATTATAATAGATAGCCAGCTTAGTGGATTCCTTCTTAAAGATGTAGCCGATTTTAAAATACATTTAGTGTGCCCAATTGATATAAGGGTTAAAAGAATGGCAGGAAGAGACCAGACTTCGTATAAAACAAAACTAAAAGAAACTACTTTAAGAGAAGAGTCAGAATTAGAACGTTTCAAGAAGCTATATAATATTGATTTAAATAATATTAAAGAAGTAAATGAAACATTTGATTTGATCATAAATACAGAAAATCTAACTATAGAAGAAGTTTTAAAATTAATCCTTTTAAAATTGAAAGAATACTTTTAAACCTTAAATTACATAAATCATAAAAGATTTATTTTTAGCATAATTTCTTAATTTACAAATGAATGTTTATCTTTACTGAAGTCTAAATTCAGTATCGATAAATGAATTAAAAATAATTTGGTGACGAATTATATGAGTGTTTACGATATTGGAAGAGTTTGTGTAAAAACTATGGGAAGAGAAGCGGGAAATTACTGTGTGGTAGTAGATATCATTGATAAAAACTATGTCATAATTGATGGTTTGAAAATTAGGAGAAGAAGAGTTAATTACAAACATATTGAACCTTTACCTGAAATGGTTGAAATTAAAAAAGGTGCTAAACATGAAGAGGTCGAAGCTGCTATTAAAAAAGCTAAATTAGATAAAAAAATGAAAGAGATTGTTCAAATTCCTAAATAACACATTATTTTGAAATCCAAAAAATAAATTCAATTTCATGCAAGCGTAGCGTAGCCTGGTAACGCGCTGGCTTGGAGAGAAAAAAGAACCAATTTCTACCCCCATTTAGCCAGTGTGGGCAACCACTCGGGGGTTCAAATCCCTCCGCTTGCGCTTTTTTTATATTATTTTTCTCTTTTAATCATAATCTAAACATCAGGAAATTCCAGAGCTTTTGCCTTACCGCCTCCCATCATCTGTCCCATCCCGCCTGAAGCTTGAGTTTGTAACTTGAAAATTCTTTGTATTAAAGTATTTATCCCAAGACTGCAAAGAAAATACCAAGCAGTAAAACCGATCCATCCATAGGACGGTAAAATCTTAATTGCTACACCATAAAAAGCTTCTGTCCAGGGTAATGGTTCTCCTGTATAGGCTGCTAATATGCCACCTATAAATGGAATATCATTTGCATTCATGGGAGTTAATGCGACTGGCATTGAACCAAAAAATGTGTTTACAATCCCAAAAATTATAATCATGGGCAAAAACGTGATACATGTTGGTTTAAGCCTCTGTAGTGCCATTTTTTGTTGACTTTGCTTAAACATTTCATCTTTACGCTCCCATTTCTTCCGGAATTTTCTATATCGTTCAGGATCTACTTCTGCTAGCGCTATAATCTTTTCTTTTTCTTCATTATGTGCTTTCATTTGAATTTGTTTTCTATTTATTTCATCTGTATCGACTAGCCATTTGGTTAATCCCACACTTATTAAAGCTGTGGTTGTTGCAAGTATCAATACAGCTATCATTGCGCCAGGTGGTGTTCCTAACCAATTTAAAAATGGATTTTGAAAAACAGTTAACAACATAATTAATTTAAAATATTAATATTACTATTTTAAATTTTTTAAATTGAATTGGACTTAATTCAATAAATAAAATTCAAAAATTCTTAATCTAATCCAAGGAAGCTACGCATTCCAGGATATTGCATCGCAGCGGCTTCTTTAGCGATAGTTTCAGAATATTGATGAACAATCCCTATTGCTATTAGAAGCCCGGTACCTGACGTTAATGCGCCCAATGAATCTGCAAAAAAGCTCATCCCAGCTATTATAATCCCATTTAATATCACTAAGGTAGGAATATATCGCTTTAAAATTCTTTCAATTATTCTTTCTGAACTTCTAAAACCAGGTACTTGCATACCTGAATCAATTATTTGCCCTGCTATATCACGTGGAGCTAATCCTGAGACTTCTACCCATAGACGGCCGAGCATTATACATAGGAAAATGAATATGACTAGATATATAACTGCTCTTAGAGGGTCATCTAGAAACGCCTCAATTCCTTGAGGGGGAGAAAGATAATATAATAATCCACCGGTTGGAATTAGATAATTTCCTTGGGCAGTTTCTGGAGATGCATTAAAAGTACCCAATAAATCTAGCCAAAAATCTGGTATCGGACCTCCATTAGTTACCCGTAAACCGGCATCTGGACCAGCAATTAATTGCCCAAAAAATAAAAAATTGGCATATAGTGCATTCACTAATATTACGGGAATATTAGATACATATAGCAATTTCATTGGATATTTTCCTTTAAAACCTCGATAGCCTCTGTAGGTTAGCGGTATCTCCACCCTGGTTGATTCAAGCCAAATAACAATGACAAATATAATTAATGTTGTAATTCCTCCTAACATTGAAGGTAATCGTCCTCCTCTATAAAATAAAGAACCAGTATCTAAATCTGGATTAGTAAAAGATTGAAAAAATGCAACAACTATCCCTCTTGCTCCTTGTCCTGCTCCTGCTTCATAAAAGCTGAAGCAATTCCAAAATATTTGTCCAGCGACTCCTGCAGCTATGAACAAAGAAACTCCACTTCCTAATCCCCATCCTTTTTGTAATAATTCGTCTAATAATATAATAACAACACCTGCGAATAATAATTGCAGAAATAAAAACACTTGAGTGGCAAGTGTTAAACCTTCTCCAAAAGCTCCACCCCATATATAGGCTAATGCATTAAATACTGTTAAAATCATAGCCATTACTTTTTGCGAACCGCTGAACATTGCTCTATCATATGGATCACTCATATCTACCTTAATAATCTTTGAACCTAAAAGTAATTGCATTACAAGTCCCGCGGTTACTATTGGACCTATTCCTAATTCTGTTAAAGTTCCTCTTTGACTTGCTAAAATAACTCTTAACCAATAATAATAATCGGTAGTTTTTTCAAGTTCCACGCCATATAAAGGAATATTGGAAAGTATAAGGTAAATAATAAGAACTACTGCCGTCCAAATTATTTTTTCTTTGAAACTTACCTCTCTTTGGGGCTGTTTTAGCTCAGGCATTACCCGTACAAATGGAGAGAAAAATTTAAGGAATTTACCTGTCATGGTTCATCAACATTCTTCGATTATTAAAGAATCCAATTTATGTTTAAATTTACCTTCCATATTTTATGAATGTAAATAATAAAAAATTAAATTTTAAAAAAAGTTTTTGATTCAAAAGTGAATTTTATAAGCCTATTTCTATTTGAAGTAATTGAATCAATACAATATTTTTTATTAGAATTATATAAAAAATAATTTAAAAAAAAATTAGCTATTTTAATAGATCTTAAAATAGTGAACCAATACCCGTGGGCTCTTCTTCTTCAGTTTCTTCTTCTTTTTTCTTCTCTTCTTTCTTCTTTTCAGTTTTCTTTCCCGCAGGAGCTGCTATTACTGGCATGGAACCAGTAGATTTTATAATCTCATCAATCTTTGTACCTTTTAATCCAGCAATAAGTTTAGCGATCTCTGTTTTATCAATTTCTACACCTGCGGCGGTTAATATTTTTTCTACATTTGTTTCTGTAATTTTTTTATTTGCTTTATGTAATAATAAAGCAGCATAAATACTTTCCATAATATTTTACCTCTTTTTCATACTAATTTAAATTTAAACCTTAATTTTTAATTTAAAAAATCATTATTAATTATCCGAATAAACCTCCAATACCCACGTCTTCTTCTTCCTCCTCTTCCTCACTTTCTTCTTCAACCTTTATGCCCTGTTCGGCAGGTATTTGAATTCCCTCACCAAAAATTACAGCTTTTAAGGTGTTTGCCTCAGATACGGCTTTAAGAACGTAATCACTTTTCATTTCATCAAAATAAATTGGCAGTTCAAAAAGAATTGCTAGCGCTTCTCTATGACCTATAACAAGATTTTGTTTAATTTGTTCTGTATCAACGTATAAGATTTCTTCTGGTATTATTTCTCCATCACTCCATGCGTAATAGATTTTAATTAAAGATTCGATAGGTTTAATCCCTAATTTCTTTAACACTGCTGCCTGCTTAACATCAACTAAATCTCCCGCTTTGTGTGTTCTTGTATCGTCTCTTATCCAGATTGTATCATTCTGTATTCTTGTAGGTAATTTTAAAGTCATATTTAATTCTGAAATAACCTGACCAGTAGGCAATCCTGTATCCCCTGCTGGAACCCATATATCTACTGGAGTAATTTCATCTGGTTTTGCGGGTACCATCCATTCATTTTCATTAAAAATCTGCTTTAGTTCAAAAAGATCCATATCTGTAAAGCATAACGCTGATTGACCTGGAATGCTTGCTGCGAACTCTTCTAAATTTGCTTTATTTGATTCATTTTTATATTGTTCAATTGCTCTTAATTGTAGATTTTTTTTCGACATTCGAATAACTGCTTTTCCTCTAAGAATTTTTCGAGTTTCTTGAATTTGTCTATCATTTAGATGTGCTACATCTATTACAGCAATATTTTTATAATCTTTAAATAAATCAACTAAATGGTTTACTTCCTCCTTTTTCCACTTTGGAACTTCCTTTTTTCCAATCACCCTTTTACACCTCTATAGACTTTAGATATTGTTCATCAATTTTTACAGGACGTCCCATTGAAGTTTTCAGAAACATAGATTTAATATTATTGTATTTATGAGGCATCTGATCGGCGATATAATCAACAACAGTTTTTAAATTCTCGAGAACCTTTTCTTTTTCCATAGATTTCTTTCCAATTTTGACTTGTACTTGTGGATTCTTCTTTAATTGAATTCTAATAACTTTTAAGTATCTATCTATGGCAATTTTTAGATCTTCTGGAGTGGATATTACTCCATATCCACTAGGAAAAGGTTTTGGCATTTTACCAATTGG
>JBHLKA010000167.1:0-5535 GCA_048887145.1 Candidatus Hodarchaeota archaeon | reverse complement strand
GACTTTCTATTCATTTTTATTTAGTTATTATTAATTTAATTCATATTTCACCAAAATTTTCTAGCATAGTCTTATATTTAAATTTTTTATACATAATTGTTGGATTTTTAGTAATATTAACCTTCTTTTAATTCAAATGAAATTATTGCCGTATGAGTTATACCTATCTTTTCACCGATATTTCTAATGTATTTAATTCTATGATTTTCAATCAAATCATTACAAATTAATGCTGGTATTAATGATACTACTAAGTAAAATGGTAATCCTAACCATAGAATCAAACTTGGAATATTCAAAAAAACTCTTGGATCTCCAGTATACTCAATAAGAGTGCTCACAAAATTATAAATTATAAGCATATAAGTAATAATTGCTCCAATTCCTGCATAGCTCTTTAAAATTGTTTGAAACCAATCTCCTATCGACTTAATAGTGAATAATTCTTGAGAATTATCAATTTTTTCTTTATTTGAATAAATTATTCCTGAATCTTTTAAAAACCAAACAGGAGAGAAGAAGAATATCGAAATTCCAAAAGTTGCAATTAATAATACACTTTCAGCCAATAATGATATCCATGAAGAAAGATCCATCAATCCACCGGCTCGATTGACTATATCTGCTTCTAAAACTTTGTTAAAGATAGTTGGTGTTATAAATATAGACGAAAGATTAATTGCCATGAGAATTGGAAAAAAACCACGGCTAAATATCTTTTCTGATCTTAAAACAGATTTCTTTTGAACACCATAAAACATTTTTGACCCAATAAATTTTTTATGTATGAACATTATAATAGGACTCAAAATATATCCTCCGATAAATAATCCTAACAAACCAGATAAAGGAAGTATCAATATAAATATAAGTGCAAGTTCTATTGGCAAATTATTTATAGGTATAAAACGTGTAAGAGAGATATTTCTGATTTCTGCTATACGGTTATTTAACACTGTGGTTAAAATAATCCAAAATATAGCATAGATTATATAGACTATTATTAAGTTCCGATATTTTGCAAATCGTTTTATTTTGAATTCCATGGATAAAAATAAAAAAATCTGATATATTTAAATTTTGATAGATTTGAATCTATTTTTCAGGTTATTTTATTTTTAGAGAAGTATTGGATCGTTTACCCCTAAATTTAAAATAGCGAGATATCTATTTTTTAACTTTTTTTAACCTATATAAAAATCCTGGAATCCATAAAACAACTCCTAGTATTGCTCCTAGCATAAAAGTAATAGGATCATTCCAAAAAAATATTTTATAAATTATAGTTATAATAAGGACTACCATTCCTACTATAAGTCGTAATGGATATTGGGTTTTGTTATTAACTAGTTGATGAGGTAAATAAAAGAATAATATAATTGCGTGGCCGCTAAATGGAATGGTTATAATATATCGCATGAAAGCTAAAATAGCGACACTGATACACTCAAGAAGCAATAAAAGGCACATATCTCGTTCTTTTTTTTCATTCCATATCCAAATTACTTCTCCTATTAATATCCCATAGGGAAAAAAGATTGAAATCATATATAATGGAGGTGTAGCAATATTTAGTGTTTCAGTAGCAGTATTAACGAGGGGATACCCTCTTATACTGAAAAAAATAGCTGAAAAAATAGTTATTATTATTCCTGCAGCATAAACAATAAGTATTTCCTTTAGGGAAGGATTCAAAATATTTCTCTTATCTTTCATATCTTAATTATTATAAATTATACGTAATCTCTTAAATTAATGGGTTCTAAACCAATAAAGCTTAAAATTAATATTAAATATGTTATAATGCTGAATAATTGATTAAATTTATATAAAATTCAAATTTAAAGTGAGAATTTTGCCAAAAATAATACATTTTGAGATAAATGCTGATGATCCTTTGCGCGTTAAAAGATTTTATGAAAATACCTTTAATTGGAATATTGAAAAATGGGACGGACCAATTGAATATTGGAATATTGTTGCGGGAGGAGAAGATGAGGAGGGAATAAATGGCGGTATTCAAAGACGTGAAAGCCAAAATGATCAAATTTTTAACTATATAAAAGTAAGTTCAGCTGACGAATTCAAAAAAAAAATAGAAGAAAATGGGGGCACTATAGTTACTCCAAAAATTTCAGTTCCAGGGGTAGGTTATTTTTATATGTTTAAGGATACCGAAGGAAATAAACTAGGTATAATACAAGAAGATGAATCAGTTAAATAAAATCTAAATTTTTATTACTACTTTTTATTAATGTAAAGCCTTACTAAAGGTTTTAAAAAACATGTTTTGATTGGTTATTTGTTAACCCCAATCACTCCTGTATCCTGTCCCCCCATTTGGCCAACTGAATAAAATTGCATCTTCTTCGCAAACATACCAACATGCAGCACATTCCATACAATAATCTAATGATTTTACATTTGCTTTTTTTCCCGAAATCTCAAAACATTCTGCAAGACATACATTAACACAATTAGCGCATCCAGTACATTTTTGATCATCAATTGTTATAAACTTTTCTGCATTTTCTCTCCATTCAACTCCTGGAAATTTATCTGATGTCCTAATCATTAATCACCTTAGATCTACTAGTAAATACCATAAAAGTCAAAGGATTGGCTCTATCTATAAAATTAATTAAATTTCTACTTATTTTATCTGCCCAAGGATCCATTAGTTTAACAAGTGCTAAATATACTGGTTCTAAAATAACAAATGCTTTTTTCAAGAAATTATTAGATGAACGCGAAAAGGGTAATAAAATCCATTTAAATAATTTCTTTACATGTAGAAATAGTTTTATGATTGAATCAAGTGAAAAAATACTAAACTTAAATACTTTTTCTTTAAATTTTGGGCGATTAACTGATTTACTTATAATATTTTTGGGTTTTGAATAATCATAGGATTCATGTAGCCAATTTTGATAATATCTAAAATACATTTTAATCCATTTTACAATGATACCCGGATCTTTTTTTATATAAGAAAACAAGACTTTTAATAATGGAGTAGTAAAATGAGTTAATGCGCCTAATCCCCAGCCATTATGGATATATTTCTTTAATTTTTTCTCGTCATGCTGTTCTTGAGCGAATCTTAGATTATAACGATTTTTACCTGATATTGACCATTGGATTATTGGATGAGATTTGATTCTATCCTCATATTCTTTTAAAATCTTTTTGGAAAAATCATTATATTTAATCGCTTTAATTGCAACTTCGGCAGCAATTTCAGCAGAAAACCAAGCTGCAGGTACACCATCACAAAGTTCCGTACTTTCAAGCCCAGCTGCATCCCCTACAAGAATCATTCCATTAGTATAAATTGGTAAATCCTTCAATTTTTTATCTAAACCTACATAAATTTCAAAACCTTCCCACATTCTCGCTCTTAATTTAATATAGGGTGCTACTTTATTCTTCCACCATTCTAATTTTGAAGTAATATTTTTATGATACAAATCAAATAATTTTTTGAGATTTGGGACTTTATCTCCAATTTTTAAGCATTGATCTTGCATAAAATGTAAACTATTTCTATAGGGCCATACCATTAACCCATTTCCATAACCTAATGGTGGTGCTATTTTTTGCTCGTCAAAAGCCCAACACATCTTCACAGAATATCCAAAAACTCTATCGATTATTGCTTTTGGCATTTTATAATCATAAGTATCAGCAAGTGAGATGGTTTCGGGAGGATATTTTTTTCTCATTCCTGCTTTTATAGCAAGTAAACCTTGTGAACCCTCCGAATCAATTACAATTTTACAGCTAATTTTATCCCCTTTATCAGTAATTACACCTTTAATGATCTCATTTTCTTTGATTAAATCTATTACGGTAGTTGAAGTTCGTAATTCAACTCCAGCTTCTACTGCCTTTTTAGCCTCCCATTCACAAAAAGGTTTGCAATAGGTATGATAACCAAATGCTATGATAGGTCCTAAAGGTTTAGGAATTTTTAGAGAATCATCAATCTCGATTTTATTGTTATCGATATCCTTTATAATGTAATTCACAATACCATCTGCGGGTCTTTCAAATGGGGGATTTCCATCTCTAATGAAATCAGGTCCAAACAAGAATCCATAAAAAGGTATGGTTAAACCTGAAATGACTTTTTCTCCAACATTTTCAGACCTCTCAATCATTAAGGTTTTTAATCCTGCATCTGCACATCGTTTTGCCGCTACTGGACCACCAAATCCTGCACCTATAACAACTACATCATATTCATTATCCAAAATCAAACCCTAACTAAATCAAAAATGATATATATATCTTCTTTCTCATTGAATTTATAGTTTAAATTTCCCTTATAGGGAAAAGAAATTTGTGCATATGAAATTAATTATAAAGTCCTATTCACTTTCGTATCCAATTTTTATTGTCATAGAAATAGATTCGTCAAATGCTTGTCCTTCAATAAAGCAAGTAAAAGATAACTCTTTAGATTTGAATAGTTCGGTAAAATAACCCAACCAATATTTAGAATATCGTTTATCTTGTCTATGATGAAATAACATATGGTACTCATCTTCACTTTCTTTTGTTATATCAATTGCGTAAAAATAATTAGCTACAACCCAGATTTTTTGAATTGTTTTCATAATTTCTTCCATTGTAAGATGCTTTAATGGACGTGAATTATTATACCACATAATTATATCTAATGCAACATTCCTCTTATGGGGCATTTCTACAGCTTTCTTTGGCTCTTCTGCTGCAGCAATCAGCTGATTAAATGTTGTCTTACCGATAAGCATCATTTTCATCTCTTCACGAAGGCGTAAAAACAAATCTCTATCAAGATCTTTTTGTACTCCATAAAATTGAATTGCCTTTTGTAAAAATGATATAATACTCTCACTTTCTTCTTTATGCTTATTTATTACAGCTTGTATCTCAGGTGCCATCGCATTATATTCATCAAACATTTTTATAGCATTAGCAACTAAATTTGAAATAGTCATTCCTTTTTCATCTCTATACTTATCAATAATAGTTCGAGTTTCATCTGACACTTTTACGTATATCGGCTTATCTTTAGCTTCTTCAATTTTTTCTGATTCTTCATTCTCAGTTTCATCGCTTTTTGCCATAATAATCACTAATTATATTCTTAAACCTTAGTTAAATTTAGTGATCTCTAAAAAATATAATTCTTATTCAGATATATATTATTTTATATTAATAAAAGTTGCTTTAATAAAAAATTAATAAAAAAGAAGGAGTAAAACTATCTTATAGATATATATATTTATATCTATTTTTTTAAAGGAATTTGTATATACCCATCTATATTGAAATATATATTCTATATATTGCTTAAAAAAGCTTTTACATCATTTTTGTAAATTAAGTTCTTGGAACGAAACTTTTAAATATATACTTGTATAATATTATATTGAAAAATAGAAAAGTATATTAGAATATATAAAAAGAGGTAAAAATGCATCAAAGGAATTCCGTTGCTGGAATAATTATATGTATGATTAGTTTCGTATTATTCGGATTGTTTTT
>JBHLKA010000166.1:0-5596 GCA_048887145.1 Candidatus Hodarchaeota archaeon | reverse complement strand
CTTTAAGACCATAATTGCTGTTAATATCATTAAAAGAATGTCAATAACTACTCTAAAAAAATCGAATCCATGAACTTCTGTAACTTCTCTTCTAAACGACCAAATGAAACTAAATGATCTATACCATAAATAAAACCAGATAAAGATGTAAAATAATGAAGAAAACACGTTTGGAGTTTCATTCTTAATACTTTTAATAAATAAGTTAATTAGTTTATAAGAAGTTAGTATTATGATTATATACATCGCTATATTCCATCCATTAAACCAATATATAGGTTCTAATGAATCTCCTTCAAAATAATTTAATAATCCAAAATAAGTGCTTAATTGGAGCACAATCGGTAATATTAATCCAATAATTAAGAATACATAACTGTATATTCTACTTATATTGGACTTTTTATCTCTAGTTATTAATTTATCATTAACTTTATTCGAAATGCTAACTATAATTTTTCTAATAAAGAAAATCTGGATTAAATTCCATCCAAAATAAATAATAACACAGGAATACGGTAATATTATATCCCAACCTAAAAACTGAACAGGTATTTGGGAAGAGGAACCAAAGAAAAAATAAATTAAAATTAAAATTAAGCAAATTCCAAATGTAACTACTAAGAATGTAAGCTTTTTTACTATATCTTTCCTTTCATTCGAGAATATATGAGCCTCCATCTGAGGAATCATACTAATAAACATTAAGATTAAATAAGTAAGAGTAAAGGAAATGGTCACAACTAAGACAACATTGCCAATACCTTCTTTTGGGTAAAGGCTAAGAATAGTAATTACAATTATAATTAAAAAGAACAAAATTGTATAAATAATATGACTTTGTTCAAATAATCTGTGAAACCTACTCTTAATAGTTCCTTTATCCTTTATAGTATCAATATTTTCATTCATAGGTTTTTAAGAGTTGAATAATTTCGATATTATTATTTCAAACTCATTTTTTCTTTAAAAATATTTATTATAATTTTAACTTATCTGTCAATTTATTAATATCGGGAGTTGATTATGAGTTCATCCATAGAAGATATATATCAAAAACTTCTTGAACATGGGTTTTCAGAAAAGGAATTAAAGAAAGAAATTAATAAAAAAGCAAGGGAATTTGGAGGATTTATGTCTAAGCAAGGTATTCTTTTCATCATTGCTAAAGAATACGGAATGAATATTTATTCCCCAGAATTAGAGACAGAGCTTTATCAGGAAGTTGAGGAGGACATAAACTATGATGAATTCACTATTGCTATTTCCAATCTTAAAGATGATATGAAAAACATTGTATTACTAGGTAAAATTTTAAAATATTCTCCTCCAAAAGAATTTGTACGTAAAGATAATTCTATTGGAACAGTTTCTTCATGTATTATTGGTGATAATTCAGGTGAAATAAAAGTTGTCATGTGGGATGAGAAAGCAATAGCAATGGATAATGATTCCTTTAAAGAAGGCGAATTAATACGAATTGTTGGTGATTATACCAAAGTAAATCGAGATGGAAACCTTGAAGTACATGTAGGAAAAAAAGGTAAGATTATTCTAGCACCTAGAGAAATAAATTCAATAGTTAAAAAAAAATTAGGAAAAATAACGTACAAAAGAAAAGAAATCGATAATCATTTTTCAATTAATTCTCTAATTAATAACTATTCATTTATTCAAAAATTAAAAGGACAGGTCCAAATTAAAGAATTCAAGGAACTTACTAAGACGGATGGTGATAAAATGTTTTTATTAAAGCTTATTTTAAGTGATGATTCAGGGTCTGTTTGTGTGAATATATGGGGCATAAATGCTATAGAAACCTTGAAAATTATTGAAGAGGGAGATCAAATCATTATAAAAAATCTATCTGTAAAATTTAATAATTATACTAGTGAAAAGGAGCTTTCCTTTACTAAAAATTCTACTTTAGAAGTAGTTTCCTATTAAAGAATTTTCTGAAAAAAAATGATACACCCACTTTGTGCCTCTTTAATTAGTTGATAATGTCTTGTTACTCAGGCTTTGACTTTCTTTTTTAATAATTCCTCCTTATATTGATTTGCTTTAGGATGAGTGGGTGTTATTTCTAATGCTTTATCATAATATTTTAAAGCTTCCTGATAATTTCCCATCTTTTCATACGTTTTTCCTAGCATTATCCAACCAGTTTCGTACTTCGGGTTTATAGTGAGTACCTTTGTCCAACTTTCAATTGTTTTATCATAATTTTTTGAAAAAGAATATTTTACAGCTTGATGAAAATATTTGTTATAATCCTCTACCTTTATCTCCACTTCTTCTTCTTTCTTCTCTTCTTTTTTTGGAATATTCATTACCTCTTAAAGTGATTTACATTGAGCATTCTTTATAATTTGTATATTGGGATTCAAATATTTATAAGTGTTATTGTGAATTTTTTGTTTTTAATTTTTTTCTTTAAATACTACTGCTTGACTCTTCTAATAAAACACGAAAAATGTGATAAAATGTCATTTTATGTGCCAAAAGTATTATATGAAAATGAAATTGCTGAAGTGCTAGATGATATTCGATATAGCTATGGAAAGTTAACAAGAAAAGGGTTTATTTATGGTCTAATTGCTATTGATCAAGATGCAAAAATCATTGCAATCGATTCACGATTTGATCGTAAATTGAATTATTGGGATTTGAGCTCTATTGGAGCAGCTTTATATGGAGTTGCTCGCCAAGCTCAAGATTTCTTTGATACTCAAGCTTTAATCAGAGCCACATTAATTTTTAAAGATTTGCAATTATACGTGAAATCGGTTGGTCATGTAGATCTTCCCCAAAAAGGAAAGAGAGAGATATTAGTTATCTTATTGGTTAACAACGAGGTAAATATTGGTGTCCTTATTTTACAAATGACTAAATTCGCAGAAAAAATACGTAATGCTATCAAAAGAAACAATGAAGTCATGACTAAGTTAGAAATGAATGAAGCAGAGCTTAAAAAATATCTCAAAAATCTAAAACAGAAGGTATTTGGATCTACATAGGACAATTATGGAGGAGGATATTATATTGTCAGTAGATTCGAATGATGTAGAAGATGTTAAGAAAAGTGAAATAGAAATTAGCAAAAACACTACTCCAAAGGCTCTTAAGGAAATTTTACAATTCAAGATTGTATACTGGGGTCCAGGAGAATCTGGTAAAACAACCAATTATTTTCGATTGCGTGAAAAATTCAACGGAATAATATTAAATAAAGGAGTGTCAATTGAAACTACAGATGGAAGAACTCTATGGCAAGATTCGATTAGAATTTCCTTCTTTCTAAATCTTGGAGATGTAAAATTCAATGTTATTGCTCAGATAGTTACATGTACTGGTCAAGAACGCTTTCTCCAAACCAGAGAATATGTACTTGATGGAGCTGACGGGGTGGTCTTTGTTGGAGATTCTAAAATTCAAAAAATGGAACAAAATAAACGTAGTTTTCGGGAATTAGTAAGCTTTACTAAGAAGACTAAAATTCCATATGTAATACAACTAAACAAGAGGGATTTAGAGGATGCTGTAACGATTAAAGAGTTTAAAAAGCAACTAAGTTTGCCATCTTCAGATACTTATAAAGATGGCGCTGTAGTAGTATATCCTGTAATCGCACTAAGTGGAGAAAACGTAAAAGAATGTTTTGAAGATTTGATTATTCAAGTCATTTTCAATTATTTTAAGAATAAACTCAACCTAATTTAGGTTTTAATTATAAGATTAATTTTTAGGTGAATTTATTGGATACGGGATATGATTATTTACAACCAGAATTTTTAAACATTTTATTCTTTCAGCAAAAGAACCTAGTTATAGCTCCCTACGTGGATTTGAAACATCTTCATTCTCTTGAAATTTTTACAGCAGGTTATAACGTAGTTGATCTAGACTCTACAGCACTACATAATGTCCGTGAAATACTTGAACTAGAACATAATAATTCGTATTCTCAAACCCCATCCTTCTTTTTTATAACTAATATTAACAACAATGAGATTCATGAAATCATGGAATTAGGTAATATTCATTGCGTTATTAATGTAAATGAAAGAGTAGATCCTACCGTTGATAATGGGCATTTTGTTTTTTATAACAAAAAGAATGGATCTTTTTTAAATTATGATCCAACTAAAATTAATTTAGAATTTGAAAGCAAATTAATTACTACTTCTAAAAATAAATCTATTTTGCAGGATAAAATTTTGCGAATAAAAAGTATTGCCACAACTATTTTTACCGAATTAAATGAGGAATTAAGCATAGATAGCCGAAAAATTTCCCAAATCCTCTCTGATTATGATCCGAAATATTGGGATAAAATTATAAATTTTACACGGCTCTATTATAAAATCGAGATTCCTGAGCTCGATCCTAAGTTCTTTATCAACCAAAAATCAAAAAATAAACAATCTTTAATAGATTTCTCTGATGAGTATCATACTATTGTATCTAGCAACAGAAAACTTGGTCGAGAATTTATTCAATTACTTCATGACTACCGCAGTAAAAAAGTAAACCCTTCAAACTTAGATTTGGAACAACTATATAATCCTCAAAAACTCTATGATTATTTACGAAATCATCATTGGAAAAATGGAATTGATAGAGACTTTCTAACTGAATGGCAAAAAATGAATAATACAAAATATAAATTAGAGAACGATGATCTATCTGATTTTCGTAAAATTTTTACCATTCTTAAAGCTCCTGAGGATAGCTTGATCGAAATCTCAAGTGATAATATGATTTATGATGAAAATATTATCAAAAATAATAGTGAAAGATTTACAAAACAAACTAATTCAATTCCTTCAATTAAAAATTTCCCCCAATTCAAGAAATGGGTATTAAATAAATTAGATGAAATTGAAAAATTGCTATAATAACAATTTTTTTCCTTTAAATAAGTTAATTTAATAAAAAATTTATGATGATTCAAGAACCAATTAAAAAAAAAACAAATCTGTCTGCTGTGCAGTGTAGGATATGTAATAATGATACAAAAAATCAATCAAAAATCGTCAAATTAGGTAGCAATTATGGAATAATTTGTAGTGAATGCTCCAAAATGTTTTCACTTGAAGATATTGATTTAATGTATAATATGTTTATTGCATTTGGCGGATATTTCGGGAAATTAAAAGATAGGGTGACTTCTACCTACAAAATTATAACAAAATTAATAAAAAAATACAATATGGATAATAAGGATCTAAAAGCAACTGAAATTGATGTAAAAGTCCTTCATAAAGCATTACTCTACGGTATTACTCCGAGACAGCTAATACAAGGCATTAAATTATTATATGAGTAATTTCTAAATAAATTGGAATTATTGTATTATCAGAAAAAATATTAGAGATCTTTAAATAATGAGAATCATACAATTTTTTTAGTAGACTTATATCCGGTTTCCAATTATGGATAAGGAATATCACTGTCCTCGATGTCAAAATCGCAATATAATTGAATATCCAGATTCAATTGAATGCCCAAAATGTGAACTTGAATTTGATAAAAAAGATTTAACACTCTATGATGATGATCAAATTCTTTCTCTTCAAGAAAAATCAGGTTT
>JBHLKA010000165.1:0-5623 GCA_048887145.1 Candidatus Hodarchaeota archaeon | reverse complement strand
GCTCGCTGCCCTAATAATGTCATTTTTCTAGCTAATTTTCTATAAGATAATGCTACAATAAAGAAAAGGGGAATTACAATCAGCATTAGAACTGCAAGAAAAGAATTTATGATTAATAGGAGTATAATTAAAACAACCATAACAAATACTGATGATACTACATCTAAAGTGAGTTCTACCATCTGTCCAAACTCTCTACTGTCTGTATTTATTCTACTTACTATTTTACCTATTGGATTTTTATCAAAAAAAGAAAGATCATGATTTAATACTGAATTAGTAGCATCTTTACGTAAATCAAGTACAACATAACCTATTGATTTTGCGGCATTTTTTTGCCTAAAAAAATTAAATACAAAACTTAAAACGTTTAAAGCAAGTATTAATAAAATTAAAAAAAAGAAATAGGTGAAATCATTATAATATTGTAAATTATTTATAGCAATAGAAGTAAGAAGTGGTACAAATGATGTTGCGAGGGAAGAAACTATAAGAAAGAAGATAACAATTAACATGTATTTTTTATAAGTTGAGAAATAAGAGAGAATTCTTTTTAGGAGCGTCCTATCCTTATATTGTCTGTCATAAGTTTCACTTTCTAAACCAATCCATACCATTCTATACCTCTCCTCCTATGTCTCCTTTTATTAATTCTTCCTCATCTAAATCAAATTTTTTGACGAATATTTTCCGATATTCTTCAGATATTTTGAGCAATTCATTATGGTCTCCCATCGCCTCAATCTCCCCATTTTTCAATACAATTATAAGGTCTGCCCAACGGATTTGACTCAAACGATGAGTAATTAAGAATGTTGTTCGATTTTTTAAGATGTTTTTTATTGCATATTGAATTTTATCTTCTGTATTAGAATCTATTGCTGAAGTCGAGTCATCTAAAATAAGAAACCTTGGATTTGAAAGAAATGCACGAGCAATCGCGATCCTTTGCCTTTCACCTCCACTTAACTGCACACCCCTCTCTCCAATCTTAGATTCATATCCTTCTGGTAAATTTGAAATGAAGTCATGAGCTTGAGCTTGTGTCGCAGCATTTATTACGTCTTCAAGAACACCTGTTCTTCCAAATGTTATATTATCAAACACCGAAAATGAAAATAAAAAAACATCCTGTTCTATGTATGAAATTTGATCTCGTAAGGATTTTAATGAATAATCCCGAATATCAATATCATCTACAAGGATTTTACCTTCTGAGACATCATATAACCGTGATATTAATTTTGTTAATGTAGTTTTTCCAGAACCAGTAGTACCGACAATTGCTACTGTTTGACCTGGTTTTACTTTAAATGAAATATTTTTTAAAACATATTTATCACTTTCCGGATATTTAAAAGAAGCTTGATCGAAAACTATTGCTCCCTCTAAGTCTTTCTTAATACCCTCAGGATTTTCATTAATTTCTGTACTTTGATTCATTAATTCAAGTAGTCTTTGAGCACTTGAGCCAGCTAACTTTATAATTGCAAATACAAATATTGAAATAAAAGTGGGAAATCTCAATAATCCTAATAGAGCTAAATAAGAAATAATTTGTCCAATTGAAATTATTCCATTTAGATACAAAATAAGAGCATGAGTAAAACCTATTGTAATTATTAATGCTAAATAAAGAATGGGAAGATATTTTGCTTGAATTCTACCTTGTTCTATATAAGCATCCTTATATTTTTCAGCATAATTTAAATATTTGTTTAATTCATGAAGTTCTTTAGTGGATCCTTTTACAACTTCTATGCCCGAGAGAGCTTCATTTAAAGTAGCATTAATCATGCCAAAATTCATCCTTAGTTTCCCAGTAACAGGTGATAACTTACGATTATATGATCTTAAAGTTATTAAAAACAAACATGTGAAAATTATTGGTTCTAATACTAATTCTACAGGATAGACGAATATTATGAAGAATATTGGGATAATTAAAGATGTAAAAGATTCTAAAATTAATGAAATTGCAGGACTCATTAGAAAATTCAACATTCGGACATCATCAGTAACCCGCGCCATTAAATCTCCTATTTTTTGTTTATCATGAAATGATTGACTTTTCCCTAATAAATTAGTATAAAATTCCTTTCTGGTATCTCTTTCTAATCTCTGAGCTAGTAATTCTCTTTGCATATAATTTATTAAGCGCAATAGAGGAGTTATAAGTCCTAAGGCTAAGAAAATCATTGTATAGTTAATGAGACTATCAGTATTGGCATTTAAGAATTCCTCGACAGCTAAACCAATTACTACTGAAATAATTGATGCTAAAATAGATGCAAAAACCGTTGTAAATAATACTATAAAAATAAAGATTTTATTACTTCCATAGAAAACATGAGAAATAATCCACCTGCGAACTCCTTTTCTACGCGACTTTTCAAAGGGATCTTTCCCCGGTGAAAACTCTAATAATTGTGTTTCTAAAATGGAATCTGATTTTTTTGCCATTTTTGTATTTACTTCTAATTACTCCTAATATTTTTAATAAAAATAATTTCTTAATGAATTTTATTCAATCAAAATAAATGGAGATTGGATTTTATAATTTTAATTTATAGAATATTATAATTTAATTTAAAATGCAAAATCTCAAATTTCTTTTGAATAAGATTAAAGCTAATAATAAATTAATCGATATTAGTTTGAGGATAATGAGGAAAAATTGAATTAAAAATGAAAGATAAAGAATTAAAAGTTGTTATAGCACAAATCAATCCAATTGTGGGAGATTTAGAATATAACTCAAAAAAGATAATAGAGGTAATTAATAAAAATCAAAATACTGATATAATTATATTTCCAGAAATGGCGCTCGTTGGTTATCCACTGATGGATCATATTCATGATCCATTAATAAGGAGGAGAAATAAAGAATTTATTGAAAAGATCAAAAATTTAAATTCTAAACCTGCAATTATTATTGGAACATTTATAGAATCAGAGAAAATAAAAGAAAAATTGCATCCATTTTATAATTCTGCTGTTATTATAGAAAATAACAATATTAAAGCTATTGTAAATAAGCGAATATTACCTGATTATGATGTTTTTAATGAAAGAAGATACTTCAGCTTTGAAAGTAATTTTAATCCAGTGAAAATTAAAGGATTAAAAATTGGAATATTAATCTGTGAAGATCTATGGGATGAAAATTATGAAGTTAAAGTAGCAGATCATCTAGTTGAAAATGGAGCAGACATTTTAATTGTTATTAATGCTTCCCCGTACCATATAGGTAAATTTGAATTAAGAAGGGATTTAGTATGTAAAAAAGCAAAAAAATTATTTGTCCCCATCGTGTATACTAATATGGTTGGTGGAATTGATGAAATTGTGTATGATGGCCAAAGTTTCATTGTGAATAGATTTGGACAAATTATCTACAAAGCAAAAGCTTTTGAGGAGGATATAATAGTAGTAGAATTGCTAATAGAGGGTGCTAAACTTAAAAAAGAGAAATTGTATGAGATTGATTGGAGAGAAGAAGTAATAGGTGCCTTAAAATTGAATTTATATGATTATTTTTATAAAAGTAATATTTTTGATGGAGTAGTTTTAGGATTAAGTGGTGGTATAGATTCTGCTTTTACAGCATATATATGTACTGAGGCTCTTGGTACTGATAAAGTAAATGTGATTATGATGCCAACTAGGTTTACATCTCAAGAAAGTCTGGATCTTGCTCAAAAATTAGTTAAAAATCTAAATATTAACTATCGTGTCCATCATATAGATGAGTTATTTGACTCATATGAAAAAGATATTGAAAAAAATCTAGGCAAAGTAAAATTTGATATCGCAGATGAAAACCTTCAAGCCAGGATAAGAGCTACGATATTAATGTATTATTCGAATAAGTTTAACTGGCTATTAGTTTCAACTGGAAATAAGTCTGAAATTGGAGTGGGATATTGCACACTCTACGGAGATACAAATGGAGGAAAAAATATACCAGGAGATTTATTAAAAACTCAAATCTATTCCATCTGTGAATGGATTAATAAAGAGAAAGAAATAATTCCACAAGGTATCATTGAAAGACCACCCACTGCAGAATTACGGGAGAATCAAAAAGATGAGGATTCCTTACCTCCCTATAGAATTCTTGATATAATTTTGGAGGAGATAGTACAACATGGAATTGGTTCTGAATTGGATTATCTTAAAGGTAAAGGAATAGACCAAAAAACGATTAATTATGTGAGAAAACTATATTTAAATTCAGAATATAAGCGAAGACAATTAGTCCAAACAATAAAAGTTAGTGAAAGTACTTTTGGAATAGGTAGAAAATATCCAGTTTTAAAAAAAATAAGATTTTAAAGTTTAACCAATGATATCATTCTTTTCTATTATACCTTCTTCCATGAGCATTAATCTAGTAATACTTTCAAAAATATTATCTATATTATCCCCTGTTTTAGCCGAACATTCAAAATAACCTTGTAAATTACTTGATCTTGCGATCTCTATTCCTTCTTCAGTTGAAATAGAGCGCGTTTCTTCTAGATCTAATTTACCCCCAACCACTATTATTGGAATATAGTTTTTAGTAGCTTTCATTTCTTCAACAAAAATCGAGAGCCAACTGTCAATATTTTTTAAGCTCACATATCTAGTGAGGTCAAACATGAATATTCCACCTTGTGCACCTTTTACAAAACTAGGAAATAATATCTTATAGCGTTCCTCTCCCGCAAAATCCCAAATTTGAAGTGTAATTTTATGACCATCAACTTCTAAATCTTTTACGCTAAGATCTGTGCCAATAGTCATTTTAAGATCTTCCTTAAAAATCCTATTAAGATAACGATGGGTTAGAGATGTTTTTCCAACTCCACCATCACCAAATATACAGAGCTTAAATTTATTCTTTTCAGTTTTTTTCATTTATTTAACACACTTTAAACTTTAAGGTTAATGAAAGTTTAGATAAATTCAGAAATATTTTATTATAAAATGGTGAAAATTACTATACTCAATTAAAATATATCTTAATTTGTATATTTATGATATTAAAACTTATTATTAAATCTAATTAATACAATAATAAACTGCTAATAATAAAGAAATAGTAGTATTATTGGTTTTTTTCTAATTTTTGTTTTTTTATATTTTCTTTCAAAAGCTTAATAGATTCTTCTCTCGCTTTTAAAAGAGATCTTTCATCTTTTCCTTCCATTTCTTTTGATGGGAGAATTTTTTCCTTTAAAACATTTTTAAAAAGTAAATATTCATCTTTTCTACTAATAAAAGGTTCTACTTTTTCTTCATGGATAAATTCTTCGATAGAAGTATTTTTTCCGTTACAATTCCCTTCTGTTAGATCAAATCGATACTCTTTATATACTAAAAAGCAATGTACCATAGGTACATATGGAATATCATATTTTTCTAAAATTGTGTTTACACCAGTTGAGATTTCTTCGGTAAATTTATATACGCCAACGTGTTTAAAGAGAGGGATATTGAGTTCTTCTGCAAGTCCTGCAATAACTGCATGTTTAGATGTACATGTCCCCATCTTCTCTTTAAAAAATATCAATTTGTCATCATAATTAGTGTTATATCCATATTCAATATTATGTACATAATCACAAGCTTCCTT
>JBHLKA010000164.1:0-5653 GCA_048887145.1 Candidatus Hodarchaeota archaeon | reverse complement strand
GAAGCTCCATTAAATCCAAGACCAAATAGGGAGAAAATGGCCGAGATCATGTTTGAAACCTTTAATGTCCCAGCTTTATACGTAGCAATGCAAGCAGTACTTTCACTTTACGCATCTGGTCGTACTACAGGATGCGTAATAGATATTGGAGATGGAGTCTCTCACGTAGTCCCAATTTTCGAAGGTTTTGCTTTAAGCCATGCCATTCAAAGAGTTGATTTAGCTGGTAGAGATATTACAACATATTTACAAAGATTGCTTAGACAAAAAGGCTATTCATTCACTACATCGGCAGAGAAAGAAATTGTTCGAGATATTAAAGAAAAGCTCTGCTATGTAGCAATTGATCCTGAAAAGGAAATGATGCTTTCAAAGAAAGTAGCTGGAATGGAAAAAAGCTATATGCTTCCAGATGGAGAAACAATTAATGTTGGCGTAGAGAGATTTTTAGCTCCAGAGGCTTTCTTTAACCCCTCCGTTATTGGAAAGGAATTAGAGCCGATGGATGATGTAATTGTAGGCTCCATTTCTGAATGCGATGTTGATCTTAGACGAGACCTCTACAGCAATATTGTACTTTCTGGTGGTTCTACCATGTTCCCAGGAATAAAAGAACGTTTAACTAAGGAAATTAAAGAACAAATTCCTGAGAGTGTTGATGTAAAAATCATTGCTCCACCAGAACGTATGTATTCCGTTTGGATAGGTGGCTCAATCTTAAGCTCATTGAAAACATTTCACCGAATGTGGGTTACTAGACGCGAGTATAAGGAGATGGGCCCCCAAGTAATTCACCGATGCTTCTAATGGGTTAACCACCCACATTTTTTTAGAAAATTTTTTATTTTCCTTTTTTTTATTGTTAAAAAAATACAAAATTAATCTTTATAGTAAATTTTAATTTACATGATGGGATATTAATTTTTATTGAAAGTACCTAAATTCAATGTGCTTTTAATTTCCTAGTTTATTAAAATTAAGTATAAAGAGATTACTATTGATGCCTGAGAGTGGAACTATTTTATATGATTTAAATAAAGTCTTTATTCCTTGTCGAACTGTATTGGAAATGGAGGCATTAACCGCTTTATTTCTTGAATATTATAACTATGATGAGATAAAAGAAGTGCCAAAAAGCCAACCTTCGAGTCATAAACTTATAGAAACCTTTAGAGTTCTCGAATGTGAACCATTAGAACATATAATCGAATATTTTATTGATGTTGTTGTGAGTAAATTAAAGCCAATTGTCATGTATGAAAGAGATCATCATGATCGATTTCGAATGGGCAATGTAGTAGCTTATACACAAACACGAGTTTGTCTCTATTTAGCACTACATAGATTAAAGTTAAAGTTTTTGATTATAAAGCATTTCATGGACAAATTTAAAGAAAAAAATTATAAATTGGATTTATCAGAAGATCAGAAAGGATTAGGTGCACACAACTTTCTTTTTGCGTTTTATAACGATTATTACAAAAGGAATATGATGAATCTTAAATTAATGCTCTCCACTAAACGTGTTTCTGAGAGAGTAAGTGAATTGATGGATACTTCAAAAACAATTACCAATGAAGATATTATTAACGCGGTAACTTTCAAAAAATTTTTGGACGATAAGAACAGAATCAAATTCATCATGAAGGAAATTAAAGCTTCGTTATTTGTGTGTAAAGTTATGTTTGCCAATATGGATGTCTTCACACCTTTCACGATTGCAAAAGAAACTATGATTGATGCTGAGGAGATAATGATAAGTCAAGATTTTATCCCCGAATTAATTCCTGCTATATCTAATTGCATTGTAGAGCAAAATATAAATCAACTTGAAGATTGCTTTAGAGCTTATGAATTTATGATGAATCGTGTGTTAGAAGGGATTAATAATGCGGTTGAAATTGCTTCTGGAGGCCAAATAAATCTTGGCTTGGAAGATACAATATATAATACTGGAAATGTTTTTGAATTATAATAAAAAGATCTTTGAATAATTAGAGTTTATGAGTTGATTTTTGTTTAAGATCCTTCAATTTTTCTTTGAGTATTTCTCCATAAGGAATACCTACTTCAATATCAGAATGTCTTAGTTCACGAAGAAATTTCGGTAATCCTTGCTCATTTAAAATTAATTCTAAAAAATTTTGATAAAACCCATCTATATTCTCTAAAGCTAAATTAAAATAAAACTCATTTCCATTATCAGAAAGAGTTATATTTAAAATTTCGAGCAATCCAGTTACGGATTTTCTTATTTTTTCGAAATTTTTCGAAGCTTGTTCCACTGATTCGATATCAGTTTTTTTTTCCATCAAAATAAATACATCCCTAAATAAAGGATACTTGCAAAATTTATAAATTATTTCAATTTTAGAAATTTTTGTTATCATATTACGATCAATAATTTTAAATCCCTATATATGAAATTCATAAATTGATAAGATAGAGTTAACAATCTTATTAATATTATGTCATAATTTGAAAAAAAATCAATTACTTATTAAAGGGATAGTTAAAAATGATCGATAATGATCGTCAAAATAGAACAAAACTACCCAAACCGATCATCAAATAAGTATAAATTAATGAAATAGAAAAAAAAAATCTAAAAAACTAACGAATTACGATCTTTTAAAATTTTAAACGCATTTCTAATCTGAATTCCCTATTTGGAATTATTTAATGATATCCGTTATAAAGCACGTCTCTACTATTTTTATCCCTTTAATTTGAGAAATTTTCTCTTCAATTAAGGGATTTATGTGCTCAATTGAAGCAAGTTCAACCTTTAACATGAGACCACAGTCTCCACTTAATCGCCATATATCCGTGATTTCTCCAATTTCTCTTAATTCACTTATAATTCGTTTAACATCTTTTAAATCAGGTGCAATTTTAATTGTAGCAAAGGTTTTCGGCTTATTGTTCAAATTGAAATCAATTGTAAATTTTTGAATTATCCCTTTTTCAATTAGATTCTTAACTCTTCTTCTTACGGTCGCTTCAGTTTTACCAATGCTATGAGATATTTCGTTAAAAGAAACTCTACTATTTTCTTTTAATATTTTTAAAATACTATTATCTATTTCATCCATTTTTATTTTAATTCAACAAACAATCGAACTCTAATATTATAAAAAAATCTCTTCTTGTTTATCAAATTATGTAAAATCATAATAAATATTTCTTTTTTAAATTTTTTCGAAAAATTAAAAATAAGAAAATTAAAAAAATAATAAGAAAAGACAAAAAAATAGATTTGAAAAAAGAATTCTAGGTTTTTAATCACTATTTATGTCTTTATTTATTTCATACTCAATATTCAATTAATTTTCTTTCAATTATAGAATTAATTTGAGATATAATTTGTTCGTCTGTAAAATGTTTTATCACCAGAGCTTGGTTAGTACAAGTTGCCCCACATACTCCACATCCTTTACATAATACTTGGTTTATTTCAATTTCATCTAGATCGTTCTTAGAAATAGCATTATAAGGACAAACTGTTAAACAAACTTCACACCCAGTGCATAATTTTTTTTTAAATTCAGGTAAACTTGATGTTGCACCCTCAACTGAGGCTTTAGCATTCATTAAAGGTATTAAAGCCCTGGATGCGGCTCCAAGAGCTTGGCTTATTGATTCTTTAATGTTTTTAGGGCATTGAGCAGCTCCACAAATAAAAATACCATCCGTAGCAAAATCAACAGGCCTTAGTTTTGGATGAGCTTCAAAGAAGAATCTGTGATTATCTAACGGAACTTTTAACATTTCAGATAATTTTTTGTTTTCTTCCCAAGCTATTAAGGGGGTTGCTAATACTATTTTATCTATCTCCAAATCAAAATTAACTCTTGTAAGAAAATCCCTAACATTAATTGATAATTTTGCCCCATTATTTCTCAAAAATGGTGGATCTTTTGCCAAATATTGTATAAAGTTAATTCCTTTTTCTCTAGCTTTTCTATATTCAATCTCTTCTTCATATGATACTCTGATGTCCCGATATAATATAAAAATTTGAGAATTTGGATATAACTTTTTGACGATTAAAGCATTTTTTATTGATTCAGCACAACAAGTCAATGAGCAATAAGTCCTTCCTTCTTCTTCACGAGAACCTACACATTGAATGAAGGCTATTTTTTCACCGTCTTTTAAGTTATTATTTCGAATAAGACTCTCGAATTCTAAATTAGTGAAGATATTTTTATTTTTTTCATAATTATAAAATCCTTTAGGTTTAAATTCTTGTCCACCCACAGCAACAATGATGGCGCCAACATTAATTTCTTTTAAGACTCCATACTGACCAATGCGTACTTGAAAATTCCCTATTGAACCCTTTACAGAGTTAACTAAAGAGGATGTAAGGACTTCTATATTTGGATTGGTTCTTATAGCTTGAATCATTGGAATTAAAATTTGCTCTGGAGAAGTTTCATCAGGATCGATACTATGTAAGTTTCGGATAAATCCACCAAGCTCTTCATCTCGCTCAACAATAAATACTCTGAATCCTTTTTTAGCGATTGCAAGTGAAGAGGTCATACCAGTTATACCTCCCCCTATAACTAAAGCAGATGGTAATACATCAACTTCTATATCATACAATGGTTCTACGAGTCTTGCTTTTGATATGGTCATTAAAATCTGCTCTTTTGCTTTTTGAGTAGCTCTTTCAGGTTCAGACATATGAACCCAACTAACTAATTCTCTTATACTAGCAAATAAAACTAAATAGGGGTTTAAGCCTACTTTAGCACATGTGGCTTGGAATAGTGGAAGATGGGTTCTCGGAGTACATGCTGCAATAATTACTCTATTCAAGTCATATTTTTCAATTGCTTCTTGAATACTTCTTTGCGACTCTTCAGAACAGGTATATAAATTTCTTTCAACATAAATTACATCACGAATAGTTTGAATTTCTTCTGCTACTTTTTCTACATCCACGAAATCAGCTATATTTGAACCACAATGACATATAAAAACACCAATTCGAATTGGATCTTCACGTAAAACTTCTTTTTCAAAAATCTCCTCTTTTTCTTCTTCTATAGCTCTTAATGAAGCTCTACTAACCGCTCTACTGGCCGCTCCACTGGCTTCTGCAACGGATGTTGAAATATCCTCTGGACCATGTGCACAACCGCATACATAAATTCCAGGAACATTTGTTTCGATATTATTAAACGGTGTAATTGATTTTACAAAACCATATTCATCCATATTAACTCCAAGAATTCGGTTTAATTTGTTTGATCCTCTGCTAGGAATGACCGCTGGAAAGAGAACTACCATATCTACAGTTTCAAATTTAACTTCACCTGATTCAAAATCAATGTGTTTTATTATCAAATTCTTTGTCTCAGGAATTTCATATACTTTATTAGGCAATCCTTTGATATAATTCACTTTATAGTCTGATTTAGCTCTTTCAATAAACTCATTATGATTTTTTCCAATAGTTCGTAAATCATTATAATAAACCATAATTTCAGCGTCTGGATGGTGTTCCATAGTCATTATTGCTTCTTTTGTAGCATACATACAACAAATCTTAGAACAGTAAGGCTTTAAACCAACATTCCTCGATCCAACACATAAAATAAAACCTATCTTATGAGGATGTTTATTATCTGAAGGCCGT
>JBHLKA010000163.1:0-5671 GCA_048887145.1 Candidatus Hodarchaeota archaeon | reverse complement strand
GATTCTTATAATAAGTACCGATAATGCGATAAATTTTTATCTCTGACATAATATATCAAATCCCTTGTATCAGCGAGATTAAAGTAGATAATATTTTAAAAATATTAAATTTTTGTTTTTAAAAAATTATTCAATTTTATGAAATTATACTGTTTCAAAAGTCTAATAAAATAATAGAAACAATAGAAAAATTCTAACGATACTTTAACAAATTGTCTTATAGCCCAAGAATATCTGTCATTCGCATCATTTCGGGTCCAGTGCAAGCTAATCCAAAAATACCACTATTATCATTCACGACTGCTCCTGATGACAAATATGGAATTCCTCTATTGACAGTTGATACATCTATTTCATCAATCTTTAAAAATGAAGAAATGGTTTCTATTTCTTCGTCACTAGTTAGTGGATGGACAACACAACCGCAATTATTTGCTAATCCAATAGATCCCGGTAAATAGTTTTCCGCAAACTCAAAAATCTCGGTTTCTACATTTAAAATATTCTCAATTTCATTTTTGAAATCCTTTAATAAAGAACTAATAATAGCTCCTTTATCATTACATAAAATTAAATTTCCATAAGCATTATCTATAGATTTAACTACTCCGACTTGATAATTATCATTAATACTTTTAGTATAATCGGTTAAAAAATTGAGCTCATCGTCTCTTATAATATGTGGTACAATAATTCCATACTTATTACTAGCAGTATATACTCCTAAAAGAGTTGAGTTATTAATTGATAACGGAAAAAAAGGTTCTTTAAATGTACTTTTTATTTTTTTTATTGCAAAATTTAATAATGTAGATGGATAGAAACCAAATGAATTGTTAACAGTAAGATAGACTCCAACAGAGTTTTTTCCGTAAAGTTGATACTTGAGAATTGACATTTATAAGAAATAAATAAAATACTGTTTGGTAAAATAAACTTACAAACCATAAATATTTTTTCATAGAATTCTTAAAACAGTTTTACATATAGTATGTTTTTCCTAATAAATAATCTTTATAAAGATAGACAATGCAATAATTAAATATGATTAATTGGATAATTGCTTTTTTCTATTTTCTTGACTCATATAGTATTTTAAGTATAGAACAAATGTTGATTGTTAATTTGCCGCTATTACTAATTTGTCGAGGATTATATGTTTCCAGTTATGTTCTTAATTACATTAAATGTTATAATAATGAACTCCCAGAAAGAGAACAATTATTCAATAAAAAAGAAACCCTATATTTCAGCGTAAAGCAATTAGTATTAATTTTATTTGGTATACTGTACTTTCCTATTACCCTATTAGTTTCATTCTATTCTTTAATGATGACTGGAAATTATCTTAAAGAATTTAGTAGAAAGAAGAATATTCCCTCATTAAAAATAATAGGAATTCTTATTAGCATAATAGCACCAATTACGGGTATTATTTGGTATACTTTTATTAATCCGAATTATTATGCTTTAGCTGCAATAGGATTAAGTATCTTTGTGATTTATTATTATGGAAAAAAAATTTCAATACTCTCTCTTTCTTCATTATTACAGAAATACAAAAAACGAAAGATAAATCAACTTCCAAAAGAGCTACAGTACGTGGGTTTAATTTTTCTAATTACATTACCTATATTTTTAATTGGTAGTACTGCTATATATCATGTTCCAGATAAACAAACATATATGATTCCCATGCGAGATGGAATTCATTTAGCTACAGATATATATCTTGCTCCTGGATCTTTTGGTAGGCCAAAACCCGTAATTTTAATAAGAACCCCCTATGGCAAATCAGGGTGGGCAAATGATCTATATCTCCCTTATTACTTAATTCAAGATTATCATGTAGTTATACAAGATTTAAGAGGAACTCATGATTCTGAAGGAGGCGATAAATCTTTACTTTTTATCGAATCTTATCATGATGGTGTTGATACTATAAATTGGATACTTGATCAACCGTGGTCTAACGGAAAAATAGCCAGTGCGGGAGCTTCTGCACTTTGTATTAATCAATATTTTTATGCTGGAATGAACCCTGAAGGATTAATGGCTCAACAACTTTGGTTTGGAACTCCTGAATTATTTGACCATGCCATTTATCAAGGATCATACCATAAGTCATCAGTTGAAACATGGGTAAAAAGTACATCCCCAAATAATTGGCAGTATCAACTTGAAACTATCTTTAACCACATGCCTAAAGATGAATTAAAGTATAATTCCACATCCTTATCTAATCCCATAGGACCCAATTATTACAACATTTCAGTTTATGGAATTCATGTTGGAGGGTGGTATGACCACTTTCTTCAAGGAACTATAGATGGTTATATAGGATATGATGATTATGGAAGAATAAGAGCTCAAGGACATCAAAAATTAATAATGGGTCCATGGACACACGGATCAATTTATGGGGGTAAACAAGGAGAGTTAACATATCCAGATAATTCAAATGGTTTTGATTTGATATTAAATTGGGAACATGAAGTGTTTGACGAAGCTTTACTTGATAATCCAACAAAATGGGACGGTGCTAGAGTTGCCTATTATTTAATGGGTCCAACGATAGAAACCTCAGATAAGTGGAATTATTGGCGTTATGCATATGATTGGCCTCTTGATCATGTGAACGATGAATGGTACTTCACAGCAGATGGAGGATTAAATAATGTATCAGCGGGTATAACTAATAGAAACTTTTCTTACCTATTTGATCCTCGCCATCCAATCCCAAATCTTGGAGGACAAAACCAACCATTTGATTTAGCAGGACCAATGGACCAACAAAGCATTGAAGATAGAAATGATGTTTTGATATTTGAAACACCTATCCTAACTGAACCAGTAATAATAGTTGGAAGGATTTGGGGGCATTTATTTGTATCTTCTAACTGTACAGATACAGATTTCACAATAAAATTAACAGACGTATACCCAGATAACCGTTCAATGTTAATAACTGATGGTTCATTAACAGTTAGGAGTCGATTTAATTATACAACAGATGTTTTTATGTCAGGTAATCAACTAGATGTGTATGAATTGATGATAGATTGCTGGTCAAGTGCTTATTATTTTGCACCAGGGCATAGAATACGCGTATCAATTTCAAGTTCTAATTTTCCTCGTTTTGCTATTAACCCAAATACAGGTGCTCCATTAGCTCAGAGCTATTTAAATTTCAATATAGCTAATAATACTTTACTCGTAGGCCCTAAATATAATTCAAGTATTATATTACCGAGATTAGTTAATGTGAGTGAAACTCATACCATTTATTAATTTTTTTTTAATTTAACTAATATTCCTTTTGATTTTAACAAATCTAGATTTCTTTTTATATGTTTATTTCGATTTTTTTCACTTAAACCATTTATATACTTAATACTAATCCTATAATCGGCATATCGACCTTCGGGAGGTTCTTCTAAATAATGCTTTGGACTCTTTTTTAATCCTAATAATAACATAACAAATAAAAAAATTATTGAAAAAAGATACCAACCATCCACATTTATGGTGTAAATTTGAAAAAAGCAGATTAATATTATTGCAATAATCACGGCAACAAAACCTATTTTACATATTAATGTTTTTCGATATCTCACATCCCAATATCGACCATGATAACCATCTGAGACACTTCGATAGAAATTAATGTAAGGGGCAAATCGTTCTTTTTTCCAAGGAATTTTTCCCCACATTATTCCATCTCCAGATGAAATCGAATCAAAAATAAAGTGCCCAATATAAATACCTATAACAGGAACTAGGAAATATTCAATATAAAAATTATATATAGTACTAAATGCTAAGGCGATAACCAAAGGAGTGTAACTTAAGGGCCAGTGAGACCAATAATGAAAATGATGTTGATATTCTGTACCAGAATTTTTTGCTTTGTGGCTTTTAATAATCCAATATAATGTATCAAAATCAGGAAATATTCCAAAAAAAATTATTAAAAGCGTAAGAAGCGGAGGTAAGATAAAAGTTTTTTTCCAAATCACAAAAATTATGTAGTAAATAATAAGTGAGTAGGCGCCATGTTGTTCAGGTCTAGACATTTTACTAATCCAGTTATTAGTTAAAAAAAATCAGAAAAATAAAACTTTTAATTACTTAAATAAACTACTACTAAGCCATCAATATTTTTAGTAGCTCTTACTTTTAACTTTCTAGGAGGCTTTTGAATTCCGCGCGACCATATTTTTTCATTGACTTCTTGTGAAATAATTAATGATTCTGGTTTAAAATGACGCTCCATAAATTCTTTGAGATATCTCACACTTTTTTTAGCCCATTTTGTACGCGGACCCTTTCGTGCTTTTGCTAAAGGTATTATATATATCCTTTCATCAATAATTTCTTCTTTAGGAGCCTCCTCTTCAATTTCTTCTACGGCTTCTTCAAAAACTTCACTTACTTCCTCTACTTCAGCGATTTCATCCAAGCTAAATTCTTCTATTTCTTCAATATCTTCATCTAATACTTCCTCTGCTTCTTCCATTAGATCTTCTGAGAGTTCCTCTTCTAAATCATCTAAGCTTACTTCTTTACTTTTCTTTTTTGCCATCTTTAATCTCTCTTTAAGCGACTATTTCGCCATTCTCTTCTAGAATATGGACTAACTCTTACACGACCTTTCGTTCTTCTTATTATCCAATTTGGGACAGACTTACTTTGTTTTGAATTTTTAGCTCTTCTTAATTTCGAGGGTAAATCTTTATTTCTCGCCATATTTAACCAAACATTTACTTTTTGATTTTAAATTCTTTTTTTCCTCTAGAGGATATTTGTGTTAGTAATTTCTTAAATGCATTATCTGGTAGTGGAGTTGCTCCCTTTAATCGTCCTGCCTGAAATAACTGAATTAATTGTATTTCTATTTGTTCAGCAAATTGGGGTTTTACCATTCTGATATTTTCTAATCTTTGTCTTCCCTCTTGGCTCAAAATTAACCTCATCAATTGATATTTTTTATTTTCAAACTCTTTTTGTTGTTGTTCTGCTAATTGTTGTTGAATTGCCTGTTGCTTTAACGCTTCTAATTTTCTTTTCCTAATGGTTTCTAGTTCTTCTTCATCACTCAATTAAAATCCCTAAAGAAAACTTAATATCTATATAATTTTTATTTTCTCAAAATATTATGTGCTGTTCTTCCTAAAAGGCTAATTCCTTCGGGTGAGACTATTCTTCCTCTTTTTTCTTTCTTCATTATTAAGTTAGCATCCTCTAATTGCTGCAACGCTACTCTAATAATTTTTCCACCTCCTCTTCCACTATGTTTTAATCCAGAGCCTTTTCTATTTTTGCCTCCATAATGTTTTCTAAGTCTATTAACTCCTATAGGTCCAAATTTTCTTACTTTTCGCAATATTGAAGCACAACGAATGTACCAAAAATTTTCCGAATCTAAAGGGGCTAATTCTTTAAAAAATGCCGTTTTCCAATATTGACTTCCTTCTGGAGGGTTAATTTCAGGGTATTCCTTTAATTTATCCGCAATAGTTTTAATGAGTTTTGCCGGTTCAATGATGTATATAGACATGCTAATCTTTAATTCAATTATTCCTTATTATATAATAATAGATGTAAAAAGATTAAATAAATTAAAAATTTTTTGGTATTTTAAGTATTTTGGGATAATGGATTACCGAGA
>JBHLKA010000162.1:0-5854 GCA_048887145.1 Candidatus Hodarchaeota archaeon | reverse complement strand
TTTTATTTTCACTTAATTGTTTTTCTAAATCATTAACTTTTGCTCTTAAATCTAATAAGAAGCGTCCTTCAACCTTTTGACTTTTATCAGGATGCTCTTCAGCTTTAGCCCAATCTATTGTCACTCTAATTCACCAAATCTTAATTTTTGAATTTTTTTTATTATACAATTTTTTAGACTTTAAGTATTATATAAAGTATCTATTTTTTATTTATTTCTTTTATGAGGTATTAAATATTTAAATTATGGTATATGGAAAATATAACTATAATATTAAATATTATTTATCTTGTGGTAACAATAATATTATAAACTATCCTAATGCACACTAAGTGAAAAAAATGGAAGAGGGGTCCGAAACACAGACGGAAATTGAATTCTTATCAAGTTCAGGTGCGTACAAAACTCCATTTACGTTGATTATTATTTTACAATTATTTATAGGAGGGATTGTTTTAATTTTAGTAAATCTCTGGTTTCTTAATAGTCTTTATTACCTCTTAACGGGATCTGAGTTTTATTCACTTGAACCAACACCGGCTTGGTATTACTGGTTATTAGTTCCTCTGAATATATACGGAAATATTTTTCTTTTTACATTTACAGTGATTGTGTTTTCAGCAGGAATTTTTAAAATATTAAATAAATTATCGCCACCTCAAGAGGGTGTTTTTGAAAGAAAGAGTAAGCAATGGAAATATACACACAGAAGATTTTGGACTGCTTATTTTCCATTATGGTTAGCTAGAGCTTTACCCTTACCATGGATGGACATAATTTTTTATCGGTTATTTGGCATTAAGGTAGGAAAGAATGTTGTGTTATATGAGGGATATGTGGATCCAATATTTGTTGAAATAGGGAACTTTACTATGACTTCTTTAAATATATGCATTTTTTCACACCTTTTATATCACGATAAAATAGTTATTAAAAGAGTAAAAATAGGAGAAGCATGCGTTGTAGGGCCCCATACTATAGTGGCTCCAGGTACAATTATGCAAGATAGAGCTGTACTGGGTGTAAATAGCTATACGTGGATAGGGCAGGTATTAGAAAGTGATTTAATTCACGTTGGTACTCCTGTAAGTATTAAACTTCCAATTCAAAGTTTGGAAAAATCTCGGGATAAAGCTGAAAAAGTAAAAAAGGAGGAGGATTAATTAATGTTCCAACCTGCTAGTCTGAAAGGAGACTCCCCAACTCCCATTGACGAGAGGATAAGAAATAAGTATTTAATTTTTTATATTTTAATAATTATCGCAAGTTTCTTTCCATGTTCTATTTTTGAGTATAGCTATTTTATTTATATTTGGGGAAATGGATTATTTATAATTTTTTTTCTATTATTGCCATTTAATTTCTTAATTTTAATCTATTTGCTTCAATTTAGCGCAATATTAATTTCCAGTCTTCTTTTAAAAATTGTTAATTTATTACACCGTCCAAAAGAAGGTTTATTTAAGAGAGATATAAAAGATAGAGATTATTTTTATTGGAACATAAGAAATCTCATTAAAAAGTGGCCATTATATATCACAGCAACGAATCCATTTCCATGGTTTAAGAATAGATTTACGCTCAGATTTTTTGGAGTAAAGATCGGGAGAAAAGTTATATGTAATAACAGTTGGATATCATCTGAATTTGTATCTATCGGTAAAAATGTAATAATTGGTATGAATTCAACAATTATTACTTTTGGTATTGAACAAGACCACTTTATTCTTAAAAGAACAGTAGTTGAAGATAATGTTTTAATTGGAGCCAAGTGTGTGCTTTTACCTGGCACACTAATTAAAAAGAATGCTAAATTGTCAGCACATTCTTATACTAGTTATGATGATGTTTTAGAAGAAAGTTTAATATATTCTGGACATCCTGCAAAATTGAAAAACCTTGAATAATTATGATAACGGAAAAAAGTTTAAAGGTGGAAACTTCAGAAAAGGTTAATAAAAAGAAGAGAATTGTAATCGTTTCAGACACTCATATAACCCGCTGGGAAGGAGCTTTTAACCTTCATGCTTATAATGTAGGAATTAAACAAATTAATAACATTAAAGATGTATCTCTTTACCTTCATTTAGGTGATATAACCCATTCGGGGACTTTATTAGAGTATGAATATGCTATGGAACAATTCAAGAAATTTAAACCTATTTCAGACGCCCCGTTAATGTTTATAATAGGTAACCATGATAGTCTTAATGTTGGATATTTATTATTCGAAGAAATGATTGGTAGAAGGCATTATGAGTATGAAGATGAAGAAATTTATGTTATCGGAATAGACAGCACAAAACCAGATTTAGCAGGTGGTATAATCCACCATAACATTCGAGAAGCAGTTCGAAAAAGATTAGTAACACCAGAAAGGGAAGATAAATTTAAAATAGTCTGTTTTCACCACCAACTCATTCCAATACCCCATACAGGAAAAGAAAGATCAGCTATAGATGATTCAGGAGATATGCTAAAAATGTTATTAGATGCAAAAGCAGATTTAGTTTTAAATGGCCATCGGCATATTGCTAATTTATATACCGTTAGTAGTAGTGAAAAAGATTTATTAATATTTAATGCAGGAACTTTTAGTTGTAATAAAACAAGATATCGTGATATGTTTTCTTATTCTATTATTGATATAGAAGAAAATAAAATTCGTTTTAAGATAATACCTGTTTTGGATTCTAATTTTAAAAAAGAAATTTTTCGAGAGATTAATTATTACGTTCCATTAGAGCTCGATAAAAGAAAAAAACCTCTATGTAGGTTTATCCAATTATCAGATTCTCTAGTTTCAGAAAATTCTCGAGAGAATCCAAATGAATTTGATAGAGCCATTGAAAGCATAAATAAACTAAATAATATCGATTTAGTAGTCCATACTGGAAATTTAACTCAAAATAGCTATAAGGAAGAATTTATAATCGCAAAAGATAAATTAAGTCAATTAAAGTATCCATATCTAGTAGTTCCAGGATATACTGATTCAAAGCCTCCAGCATGGGAATATTGGAGTCAATATATAGGTGAATTTGATCCTTTATACGAAAATGATAAATTATATTTTCAGGGACTTAATTCAACAAGAATAGATTCTACAGATGGTTTTATTGGACGAAAAAGATTAAATAATTTTGTTGAGAAAGTCCTATCTTTAAGTCATGAGAAAATTTTTGGAGTATGTTGTTTTCATACATTAATTCCTACTCCGTTAAGCGTATGGAGAACTGAATTGAGTGACTCAGGAGATGTTTTATCTCAGTTCGCACGTTCACAAATAGATTTAGTTTTAAATAGTTCCCCTAGTATATCATTTAATGTGAAAATTGAGAATACAGTATTTTCCAATGGGGGTAATATTGGCTCAAAGTATTTTGATCCGGTCTTTGTTGAAATAGAAATCTTTGAAAAAGGATTAGTTGTATTGAAAGAACATAATTTAAGAACTGGAAAAATAAAGTTAATTGGAAACTATTATATTTCTGTTGTTATCTGAAACAAATTAATATCCCGGAGTTTTTGAAGTAGAATTTATAAAATTTAACAGAAATTTATTAAAGTATTATGGAAAATTCGTATCATTTAAAACAATTTAACTTAATTCTTATTCGTTATGGGGAAGTTTGGCTAAAATCTCAGAAAGTAAAGATAAGGATGCTAAAAGTTTTAATAAATAATATTAGAATGATGCTAAAAAAGAGAAATATCACTTTCCATAAATATCAGTTAAGTAAGGATTCTTCTCGTGTTCTATTTTTCTTTAAAAATGAAGATATTCCTAATGCATTAGAAGTATTAAAAAATGTGTTTGGAATTTATTCAGTAAGTCCTGCGCTAAGAACATCAAATCGACTAGAAAATATATGTGAAAGAGCTATTGAGGTAGGTAGAATTATATTAAAAAAATTTGATACATTTGCTATACGAGTTAAAAGGTCTGGAAAACATAATTATACTTCTATGGATGTTGCAAAAATAGTTGGAAAAACTATTCTAGATACTTTTCCGAATTTGGAGTTAAAAGTAAATTTGACATCTCCAAAAAAAGTACTTTTTGTAGAAATTAGAGATGATTTTTCATATATTTTTACAGATATCATCAAAAGCAATTGGGGAGGGTTACCAATTGAAAGTCAAAAAAAAGTAATAGTAATGGATATAGGGAGATTAAACGATCTAATTTCTGGTTTTCTATTAATGAAAAGAGGTTGTGTAATTTACCCAGTTTTATTTGAAATTACAAATAATAAGGAGTTATTTAATATTTGGAAATTAAATTGGGAGGAATTAGCTCAATATGTTCCATTTTTAAAATTTTCAATAAAAAAAATCAACATAGTTAATATTTTAAAATTTGTAGAAGAAAAAATTCAAGATAAAGAGTATTTATGTGGAATTTGTAAGTTAATACGACTTGAATTTCTATCAAAATTAATAGGAAATCTAGGTTTTAACGCTAATATAAAAATTAGAGCTATAACTGATGGAGTAAGTTTGAATAATGCAACATTTTGTCCGGACTATGTTGATTTTAATTCAATTGCATTAAACTATTTATTTTCAAATTATCCAATTTTTACTCCGATTATTGGATTAGACTTGGATGAAATTAATGGTTTAGTTGAAAAAGTTTCTTTTGCTTTAAAAGAATTTGATTATTGTGAATTTCAACCTAAAAATCAAAAGTTTGATTTAAAGAAATTAAAAGAATTATATCAATCATTAGAATTAAGTGATTTAATCAAGCAAAATATCAAAAAAATTGAAGATATTCAAATTTTTTAGAATATTTACTTTTTATTAGAAAAAATCTTAAAAGTGAATTAATTTTTATAGGAAATAGAATAAAGTAAATCTGGAGAACTTTCATGGCTAAAGTTGCATTAAATTTATTGAATATGTTTGCCTTAAAAATTAAAAAGAACACTATTGAATATGAAGGTAAAACTGTAGGTGATATAATATCTCAATTTTTAGAGGAATATAGAGAAAAACTAGATAGAAATATTCTAAGTAAAAATAAGAAAAAACTTAGTCCATTAATGGTGATTCTTCTTAACGGTAAAAATATCACATACCTGAAAAATTATAAAACCAAATTAAATGATGGAGATAAACTCTACCTATCTTTTCCTATCTCTGGGGGTTAAATTACGAATTTCTAATTTTTCCTAGGAAAATCAAATAAATATAATAAGACCAATTACAATTATTATTTTAAAGTAAGTATTGATAGACTATATCAACTTTAGAGAAAAAGCAATTTGGTGATTATTTATGCCCCGCAAAGTTAGTTTTATGGGACTGGATAATGCTGGAAAAACATCTATCATTACTGCAATTACAAAGAGATTTGGCTTTGAAGAAGAAGTATCAAAATTGATGCCAACAAGGAAAATAGCAAGGGATGCATTTAAGTTTTTAGGGATAGAGTTCATAAGAATGGACTTTGGTGGTCAACTGCAGTATAGAGAAGAGTATTTAAGAAAACCAACTAAATATATTAGTGGATCTGATATTATCTTTTATGTTATTGATGCACAAGATTTCGATCGTTATGTAGAATCGATAGATTATTTGGATCAGATTTTATTATTTCTTAAAGAAGAACAAGAGTATCCACCAATTTGTATTTTATTCCATAAATTTGATCCCCAGCTAATTAAAGATAGAGTGATTAATTCAAGAATCTTAACATTAAAGCAAGCTTTGACAAGGTATAGTCTTGATTTCAATATCTTTTTCTTTGAAACAACTATTTTTGATATAAAATCGATAATGGATGCATTTTCGAGTGGACTTTCCTTATTATTTGAAAAAATGGAAATGGTTTCAAATTTATTTT
>JBHLKA010000161.1:0-5899 GCA_048887145.1 Candidatus Hodarchaeota archaeon | reverse complement strand
TTTTCTTCAGAAATGAGAAATTTTCCAATATTATTTTTAATTAATGCCTTCCAAGCTTTCTCTTCCTCTTCATTAGTCCTCTTATTAAGAGTTCTTCCAAAAGAAGAATACAGAACCCCAATACTTTTATAAATCTCTGTATTACGGGGTTCTCTAATGTTATATTCTTTCATAATAAAAATTAAAGCATTTGATTAATCTTTCATTAATTTCTCAATATGATTACTAATTTCGCTCTCTAAATTAGGATCATAAGGATAACCTTTTTCTAAATTTTTTAAAGTTTCATTGATCAAATATTGCTCAAGGTCATTATCAGAATCCCAATCATCTAAAATCCCAATTTTAAAAATATCTTTTTTTTTAACCAAAACATCATTTAAAAAGATAAATACAACAATATCTTTCGTTTCTTCAATAGTATTTGATCCTATAACAAGGATCGTATATTCATTAAAGAGTTTTCCTCGGTAACTGAATATATTCGTATTTCTCCATTTCTTTATTTTGTACTTTAAAAAATCTAACACACCTAGGATATCTAAAGGATTTCCATCACGTTGAAGTTTAAAACATATTCCAACTTTTTCTTTATTGTCATAAATAGTATGCAAATCCTTTAGATGACCGATTAAAATATCTTTTGTGTAAGAATTCCTATTATTTGACATAAATTTTATTAGATTTATTTATTTCATTTTTAGAACGGTTTCCAAAATTTCAGCTGCACTTTTAACAAATTTAGGGCATAGTTCTTCAAAGAGATTGTTATTATTAGCTTCTTCTCTTCCTTCAAGAGTACTTATATCATAACCAAGGAGTTCTTTACATTTAATTGTTCCATAAATACTTCTGAATTGTTCAATAAAATTCATACCTGTTTCATATGTTAATTCTTTATTTTCTTTATCCTCAACATTCAAATTTCTATATCTTAAACCAATAGCCAATAATGCTCCTGTAACTGCTCCACAGGTATTTCCAGATCTAGCTAAACCACCTCCCAGTGTGCTTGCTATTTTAAATGCTAAATCTCCATCAAGATCATATTGGGTACCATAAGCCTTAAGAACAGCTTGAGCACAATTATGTCCTTGATTAAAATAGGAAATAGCCTTTTCAATTTTATTCATAATAATTTCAATTAAGCAAATATTCAAATAATTTTCTAATTAATTTTCAATTTAGAAAGATTTATATATGTATGATTAATTCGAATAATATGAAAAACATGAATTATATGAAAAAATAGATTTTTTAAAATGAGTAAATTTACAAAAGATAAATATTTCTTCGGTTCTGTTAAGGTAGGTGAAAGGGGTCAAATTGTTATTCCATCAAAAGCAAGAAAAATCTTTAAAATAGAACCAGGAGATCAGTTACTTGTTTTTGGAGATGTAAATAAAGGAATTGGGATAATGAAAGCTACAGAGCTAAAGAATTTTGCTATGAAGTTTTTTGAAGCATTCGAAATAGGAAGCAATTATAAATTAAAAAAAAATAAAAGTGGAGAAAATTAAAATGAGTCGTAAAAAAAGCCAATCGAAATTAAATTTTAAATTTATGTCATTCCTTTTTAAAATTCGTGATTTTTTTAAATCACCTATCAAAAAAGTAGAAAGAGCAGAAATAAAGCATGGGGATGTTGTCCTTGATTATGGTTGCGGACCAGGTAGTTACTCTATAGCTGCTGCTGAAATTGTAGGGTCGCTTGGAAAGATTTATGCAGCTGATATTCACCCTTCTGCGATCAAGGAAGTGAATAAACGAGCTTTGAAAAAAAATCTAAGAAATATTAAAACCATTCAAACAGATTGCAAAACAGGATTAGAACCTAATAGTATTGATATTATTATTTGTTTTGATATGTTACATGGTATTGAAGATAAAAATTGTATTTTAAAAGAATTTCATCGAGTTTTAAAACCTGAGTCAATTCTTTCTTTTGATGATCATCATATGAAAGAAAATGAAATAGTAGAGAATCTAACTTCAGAAGGTTTATTCAAATTAGTTGATAAAAAGGATAATCAATATAATTTTGCTAAAGTTACTTAAAAATAAATTCCTTAGCCTGAATTTTTGAAAAATAAAAGAATAAATAATTCTAGTTTCATAATATTCTTGCTTACGTATTTTCATTGCGAAAAATACAAACAAAAGGGTTAAGGCATTTGAATTTAAATGGAAATGATTTATTATATCAATATACTCACGAAAAGGATGGGAAAGTTAGAAAAGAAATTCTTAAAAGCACACTAGACCAAAATATAGAAGAATATGTTCCTCTTTATATAGAAGCTTTAAAGGATCCTGATGTTGAGAATAAAATTTTTGCAATTAGGTATTTGGGACAAAATAGTGTTGTTGAAGCATTAAAACCTTTAATAGAATTAACCCAATATAGATTAGAAATTTATGATGAGTTAATTTCGAATATAGTCAAAATTGCTAAAAATGCTGATTTAGAAGAAATTATTGAATTCCATGATAAAGGTAATATTAATGTAAAAAAATCTATTCCTATAATATTAGGGAGAATAGGAGATAAAAGTGCTGTAAAAATTCTTATTGCGCAGCTAAATGATAAGAGCCCCGTTGTCAGGAAAAATGCGACTAAGGCTTTACAAAATTTAATTGAACCAAAAGATTTAAATCATCTAATAAGAAAACTAAATGATGAAAATCTTGAGGTTAGAAAGACCATCATTAAGGTCCTAGGTAATATAGGTGATATAAGCACAGTTAAACCATTATTAGAATTGTTGAAAGATCAAGAACCAGAAATAAGAACTCACACCGTTAGAGCTCTATATAGAATTTTAAAAAATGAAAAATCTTTAAGAATTATTTACAATATTCTAAAAAGCAAGAATTCTATCTTGCGATTAGAAGTTATAAGATTACTTGGATTAATACAAAATCCTGATTCTATTAAATATTTAATTAGATTACTTAATAGCACAAATACTAGAATTAGAAGAATAACCTTTAAGGCCATAATAAAGATTTCAGAACCTAAGAAAATAATAGATGACTCAATTCTTCAAGGTTTGGAAGCTAAAGAATGGCAAATAAGAAGATATTGCGCGAGAATTATAGGAATAATTGGTGATGATTCAAATATTGATTCCCTTTTTAAATTGTTAAAAAGTACAAAAAGTACAGTTAGAAGAGCTGGAATTGAGGCATTATCTAAGCTTGGTGGAAAAAATATAATTGAGATTTCTAAACAATATTTGGATACCCCAGACTGGAGAATTCGAAGGTCTGTAGTCGATCTTTTAAGAAAAATTGGCACGGAGGACGCAATAGATCCACTAATTAAAAGTTTTAATGATGAGGACGTTTATGTAAGAAGTTGGGCTATTAAAGCACTTGGAAATCTTAACAGTGACAAAATAATTGAAGCATTAGGAATTAAATTAAAAGATGAGAATCCTAAAATAAGATTGTCAGCTGTAAAGGCATTAGGTAAAATCGGAGATAAAAAAGTAATGAATTTGCTTGTTCAAGCCTTAGGAGATGATCAATTTGAAATCAGAAAAGAAATTGAAGCTACCTTGAATAAAATCGAACCAAATTGGTTAAACTTAATTTAAGTCTTCATATACTTTTTTGGAGAATTTGTGTTCCATCAATTTCAATTTTGGGAACTTTTATTTTAGTGCTATTTTTTCTCTACATAATTATATAAAGAAATATATGATAGCAAAAATGGATCAAGCATTAAACAAATATATGTATAAATTCATTGAAGATGTGTGTACTACAATAGGACCCAGAGAATCTGGAACAGAACAAGAAATTCTTGCTGGCAATAAAATTGAAGAAGAATTGAAAAAATACTGTGATGAGACCCACCAAGAAGAATATATTAGCCATCCTCATGCTTTTCTTGGAGGTATAAGATATGGCGCTATGTTAGCATTAGGTTCTATTATTTTGTACTGGCTTTCTCTATTAATTGATCTTAATATTCTACAATTAGAATCATTTTATAGTTTATTACTGATAATCATTGCTCTTATCATAGTTACTCTTACAATTAGCTATTTTATTTTGAATGTGATGAAATATCATGAAGTATTTGATTTTTTTTTCCCAAAGAGAAAATCAAAGAATATAATTGGTACAATTAATCCCTCTGGAAAAATAAAAAATACGATAATTTTTTCTGCACATCATGATTCTGCCTTTGAATTTAATACATTTTATTATTTGGGGCGTACCGGACAAGTTATTATTAATCTGGGCTATTTAGCTGTTATTATTATATTTATAATAATTATTGTAAAAATCTTCTTTCAAGTATTAACTAATATTGTTGATTTCGCTATTGTTTTCTTTTCCTTCGGTATAATATTTTTAATACTTAGCCCAATAGCCTTTGTTTATATATTTTTCCATAGTTATCGCCCGGTTCTGGGAGCTTATGACAACTTATCTGGCGTTGCGGTGGTATTGGGGATTGGGAGGTTTTTGAGCGAAAATAAAACCAATAATAACATCTTTCCTAAAAATACCAGGGTTCATTTAATATCTTTTGCTGGCGAAGAAGCTGGATTAAGAGGTTCAAAAAGATATATCGAATCTCATTTCGAAGAACTTAAAGAAACAAGAGCTATTGTTATCAATATGGATGGATTAGCAAAAGAAGATATTATTATAGTTATTAACAAAGAATCGGGAATTGGTGCAAAACATAATCCTGAAGTTGTTAAATCCTTATATAAAATAGCCAAAGACATTAATGATAAAGCTAAGATGGCTTCACTCCCTTTTGGTGCAACTGATGCAGCTGCATTTAGCAAAAAAGGAATTCCTGCCACCTGTTTAGGAGGATTAAATCTTAAAGAAGAACTTGCTCCTTATTATCACACAAGAGATGACACTCCTGAAGTTATTGAAGAGGAAGCATTAGGACAAGCAGTTCAAATCTGTGTGGAATATTTAAAGCTTGTTGATTCCACATAAGTATGAAAAATAAGATTTAATTAATACAAAAATATTATTTTTCGAATATATTTCTCAATCTCATCTAATATTGGATTAATTTTGGAATTATCGTTTAAAATAAATGAAAAAAACGTCTTTTCATCGCATTCAATTAATATTATAGTATCTTTATCCTGCTCAGCAATAATTTTATTTAACCTTTTTCCTCCTATAGTTTTTCCTAAACCTAAAGCACTTTCTAAAACGGAAGCACACATCGAGGAATATTCATCACTATTAAATTCTGGACATTCCTCACTAAAATTTTCAGCGATAATCCCTCCCTCTCTATAAGAAAAGATTACCCCCTTAAACTTTCCTTTTTTTTTTATTTCCTTTAAAATCTGGTTTAACCTTTCCAGTTTTTCTTCTTTAGTAGGTTCTATATTATTCATTTTTAAGTGCTAGAAGATATACTAATAAATAAATTAATTAATAACACTATAAATGTTTAATATATGGAGCAAATTGAATTTGATAAAAAAGTAGAAGAGTTAATTAAAAATACGAACTCTGAGTTTATTGAAAAAGATTTAACTACTTTTTTAAAAATTCCCAGTAATACTCTTAATAAAAAGGGAATTCAACAAGGAAAAGATTTTCTAATTACTTATATCTCGGATTTTTGTGAGGAAATTAGGGAAATTGAAGGCGAAATTAATCCCCTAATCTTAGCAAAAGTTGAGGGCCAAATTAAAGACTCAGTATTAATTTATATGATGTATGATACACAACCAATTACTAATGAAAAAAAATGGATATCTAATCCTTTTAACGCTGAGAAAAAAATCCTTCCAGAGCCATTAGATAAGTTAGGAAAGTGCATTATAGCAAGAGGGGCATATAATTCAAAAACCCCATTATTATGCTTTTTGAATATAATAAAAATTCTAAAAAAAAC
>JBHLKA010000160.1:0-5993 GCA_048887145.1 Candidatus Hodarchaeota archaeon | reverse complement strand
TTAACTTCTATCTGATTAATCCTACTTATATAAAAATAATTAAAATATATTAAAATATTAATTTAAATTTCCAAGTAAAATTTATTTTATAAATTTATAGGCAAACAATGCATAAACTTTTATAGAATTTAAGAAATCTTGTATTTCTACAAATTCATTAACTGCATGGGCTGATGCTCCACTTCCTGGACCATATGAAACAGTAGCTGGACAATATCCACCATTTCGAATAAATTGTGCATCTTGACTCGCAGGATATATCAAGTAATACGATTTCTTCCTATAAATTTCTTCAATAATCTTTTTTAAGGTTTCTAATGTTGGATTATCTGCCCAATCTTTCCAAAAAGAGCCTTCTGATTGTTGTATTATTTCTATACTTACAAATATATCATTAGGCTTACTTTTTGAATCTTTACTAACTTCATATCCTAAATCCTCTTTTATTAAACGTATTAAACCATCAATTATGCTTCCAACTTTTTGACCAGGTAATAGTCTCATATCAATAAACGCTTCGCATTTATCTGGGATTACATTATCCTTAATACCACCGTGTATAACAGTCAAACTTTTCGTAAAAGTAGTAAGAGCCTTCAAAATATTCTGAAGCATAGGTTGTTCAGCTAAGATCTTTTCGAATATCTGCTCGCTAGGAAAGGCATTACTCAATAGCTTTTTTAGTTGGTTTATTGAAAAAGGAGGTTTAACACTTGGGATATATTCATCTAATTTCTCTAATTTTTCAATAATTTCACTCATCATATAAATAGCATTTTTTCCCATAAAAGGCCACGAAGCATGAGTAGAAATACCGTATGTAACTATTTTAACTACCAACCTTCCTTTTTCTCCTAACAAAACGGATTTAGGTAGGGGATCCAATCCGGTAGGTTCGCCTACAACAGTGAAATCAATGTTAAAGTGAGTTAATTTATTTTCCAAACACCATTTAGTTCCAAAAATTCCACCAGTCTCTTCATCTGCTACAGCATTTAATATTAAATTTCCTGAAACATCCATATTCAATTCCTTCAAGATTTTTAAAGCAATAACCATCGCAGCTAGTCCGCTTTTCATATCTGTAGCTCCTCTTCCAAAAATATATTTATCTCTTTTCACAAATGCAGATAGCGGATGATATTTCCAATCTTCTTCAGAACCAGGAGGTACAACATCCATATGTCCGTTATATAAAAGATTTTTACCCTTAAAATTATCATTTAAATAAGCAATTAAATTTGCTCTATTTTCACCAAAAGGAAAAATTTCGGATTTTATTCCACTGGAATTTAAATAGCTTTGAATTTTTATAGCAACATTTTTTTCATTTCCAGGAGGATTATACGAGTCAGTTTGTATTAATTCTCTTAAAAAATTTATATACTCTTCTTTATTTTTTTCAATTTCATTTACTATTAATTCCTCTGTCATCATTACTCTGAATTTTGCTTATCGATTTTTTAGATTAAAAAGAAATTTAAACGTTTTATAATATTAAGTCATTTTGCAATATTACGTAATAAAGTTAAAAAAAATTGGCAAATTTTAATATTTTTAAATTATTTTATAACTAAAAACTTTGAGACATACGGTTGTTTTTATTGACACATAGAAATAAGAAATTTAAAAGATTATTTTTTGTAGGTTTATTCGTTTTTCTAATAATTTTAACAAGTATTCAAATTTATCCAAATAACCTATATAAGGATCAACCTGATCAAAGTAATACTATTTACAATCAGGAAGAAAATTTTCCTTCTAGTTCAAATGGGTATTTATCAGATTATTATATAGCGGATTCAGGTGATCCCCAAGATGTTAGAATATATGCAACTAATGATTCAAATGCAATTGATAATGTGCAATATTTCGAAATTCCGTCATTATCTGATACAAATACAGCATATCTTTCATATGGAAGTTTTAACTTCACGTTTCAGAATAATTATACAACCGATTACACTCTTGAAAATACTAATGCTTTGGATGCAAGGAATTTTATTGATTTTGATTATGAATCTGATAAATCTTCTATAACAGAAAATAAAGGAAATATCCATCCAGGAGACCTTCCGGTGGACTTTGATGACTTAGTTGATGATAATCCTAACACATATATACGATTTAATGCTTCAAATGGCATTATAAATTTTACCGTTGCGGTAAATTTTACAGGAGCATCATTCTTAAGTGGGAGTCCTTCAATATATTTAAATTTCAACAGGACCTTCATTTTAGGATTAATTAATTCCTTCACTTTAAGATCCACATTAGATACACATTTAACATTAAAAATGTTTGATATCTCAGATTCAACTTGGAAGAATGTAACAAAACCAATATTCATTAATAGTAGCTTTCAAGATTTTGAGAAAAAACTTATAAATCAAAATTTAAATTTCATAGATCACTCAAATGTTAATTATTTACAATTTTATTTCGAAAGATCAACTGCGGAGGAATATATCGTATATTTAGCTGAACTCGACATCTTTGCTACTTATGGTTTTGATTTAGAAATTACCAATAATAACTATATTGCTTTAGAATTTGATTTAAAGGGCAAAAAATCAACTGTAAATGGATTTTATGCCTGGATACGTACATTAAATGTTAGTTTAGCTGCTAGTACTGAGCTAAATATTACTTTGTATGAGGCAAATGCTACTATAGTCAGAACTCAGTCTAATCTTAGAACAAATAATATCAAACCAAATTATAATAGAATGATAGATTCTATTGTTATTTTAGGTTATAATGAGGATAATTTAACATATTTCAAATTCAATAAAGCTAATACATTGGATTTGAAGCTATATAATTATTTTATTGTAATAAAGTCAAATCGACCAGAAAAAGTATACAGTTTAGTAACAATACCTAGATTTACATTTGGCGACCCTGATAATTATGTTGACCATCAATTGAGAGTCTCTAATAATGGTCAAGATTGGAATATTGCTCGAAAAACGATTCCATCACTATTTCCTTATGTATCTGAACGTTTAGATGCAACTTCATTTAAAATTAATGTTACCAGGGGTTATATGCCCTCCGATTTTTGGAATTCTGAAGATGATAATTTACATATCCAAAATGTCACAATAAAAGATCAAGAAGATCGTTCTGCTCCATATAATGTTAGTTCTTATTTGACTTGGGGATTAGGACAATGGAAAAATGACTTTATTATACCTTTAAGTGCTATTCCTCCAAATAAATTTAGAGTTGATCTTAATTGGAATAAAACTATTACTAAGGGATTTAAATTCAATGTGACCTATTCTGTAAAAGCTTACTGGATTGAATCTACAACAACTTTTTATAATGTAAGTTATGATTCACTGCCTGAGTGGAGTTTAAGTTTTGATTTTAGTTTAACCCATACTAACTTTGATGATTGGAATTTCCTTGAGTTCTGGTTTGTATATCCGAGTGCTTATGATGCGCATAATTTAACTAATCCAATTGGGGATGAGCTATATTATAAAACTGAAGGAGAATCGACTGATATCTACAAGCTGGTATATGATAAAACAATAGTGAATAAAACTTTGGTGGATGTAAATTCTGGTAATTATACTCTTAAATTGTCAAGCCCGAACCTTATTTATGAAATGCATAGCTTCATTAATTATGGTGGAACTTTCTGGGAAACAAACGGATTCATGTTTGGGGACGATATGACAGCGAGTGTTGATATTAGAGATATAAATGGAAATCCTCCAAAGAGCGGGGATGCTAATGTAATATTGTTTTACCCTGAAAACCCTGGTGGGGAATATCCAGGTGGAGAAAGAGATGATTTAACTGGTGTCATAAAAGATGACGTATTGAGGTATGATTTTAATAATGATACACTTCTGCAAATCAGAAATACTTTAACCTATTTCGGAAATTATTATCTAGGATTTTTTTGGACTAATGGTTCTGCTATTGGCTGTAAAAAACTCAAACTATATATTGATTTTTATAATGTAGAGATGGATGACTGTGTTTATTATCCTACTTTAAATCAAAATGTTCTTAATGGTACTGTGGATGAAGTATATACAGATTATTCTATACTTATAGGAACTGTTAATGCGACAGATAGACCTAATTATTATCCTGTTCAAAATTATGATATTAACCAAGAGTTTAAATTTGAGATAGGAAATATAGAAATTCCAATTATAATGAATCATTTTCTCCAAAATGAGACTATTCTTAATTCTGACGAAAGCGTTAAGGTAAATGTTTCTCTTCAAAATATGTTTGAACTAACGGATATAGAAGTAAAAGTTAAAGTTCAATTAGTTTCACTGGCAAACGAAGATTGGATTATAGACGAAGCTATTTCAAGCTATAAAACCTTAAAATTAAAGGGAGATCCTCTAGGTCTAGACACTCAAGAATATATATTAAATCTCAATATTCCACATTTAGAAAATGATGGAATCTGGCAGGGCATTAATGCTCCTGTAAGAAAAGGAGGTGTAGTGACTAAGGTTATAATTTTTATTAAATATGGGAATGAAGATGTCGAAATGGGGATATACAAAAGTCAAAATTATGCATTAATCGTTAATAGCACTCAAAACGATTTTGAAGGTTACATAATAAGTTTAAAATATGATAAAGAGATTACAGGATCCAATATATTAACACCCTTTGAACGAGATGGATGTATCTATTTACCTAATCAAACAACGTTTGTCGTCAATATTTTCGATGAAAATTATGTAAGTAGTTATAATGATTTTATTGCTTCATTTATGTTAAAAGAGAATAGCATGTTTTCAAATATCACAATAAATCCCGCAACACCTATACGAGGTCAGACTTTTAATCTTAGTGCCTTTCTAACGACTGAATTTGGAGAAAAAATTCCTTATCAGAATATTACTCTTCAATATTTTGATGATGGTTCATGGGAAAGAATTTCTTCTCAAAATTCTAGTAGTGAGGGAAAGATTAATTTTGAGATTGATACATTAACTTTAAATGAAGAAGATCAATTATTATTTAGATTATCTTGGTTAGGAGATATCTATACTTTAAGTAACTCCCAAAATATAACTGTAGATTTATATCGAGAAATTAATGAGCTCCGAATATTAATTAGTAAAAATGTGCCCCTTATATATAGAAATAGAAAAGCAACAATGAGTATTAATATTTTAAATACAGGAGATTCTCAGTTATACATCCCTGCATCGAATATATCTATCATTACTCAACCTACTATGACAAGTAGAATAGTCGGGATAAATTATTTAGAATTAAATCAATTAAGACCAAATGAATCGACGACTATTATTGTTGAAATAGATGTTTCTGCTATGAACCAAATAATCTTCAATGTTTCTATTGATGCTCATAATATTCTAACAGGTGAGAATTTAACATTTCTAGCTTCAGCTACTTTTAAGGTATTTGATGTGCCCGTAATTGAATATATTAATTCAGTATTAACTTTTATAATTATTAGTGTTATTGTATTATTCTGGTTAGTTATATATGTTTTCGTGAGAAGACTGATAAAACGAATAGAAACCCCTGTTGAGGAGCCAATAAAAAAGAAACGCAGAAGAGGAAAATACGTTAAAGTTACAGAAATCAAGAAAACTCCAAAAAAAGAGAAAGAAGTGACAGAAAAAACTGATTTTGATTCTTTATTAGAAGAAGAAGGCCTTAAAGAAAAAAAGAAAAAATAAGCTATTGAGGGTTCTTTTATTTACTTTTTTATATTTACTCTTTAAAAAAAGAGGATATTTTTATTAAATATTCAAAATTGAAATCAAATTACGCTTTAAAAGACTTAATGAAGCGCGTCCATCAAGCCCAGCAAGAGCAATCAAAATTAATGCATCAGATCCTACTAAAACAGCAAATCCCTCATCCAATTCGATAGTTGTGGTTTTCAATTTACCTTTATTAATATTCTTTCCAAGAGTATTTGAATCTTTTATAATACTTGTACATGCTTTTGCTATAGCGTTGTGATC
>JBHLKA010000159.1:0-6044 GCA_048887145.1 Candidatus Hodarchaeota archaeon | reverse complement strand
AATGATATGCGAAAATATGGAATTATTGCTTCATGCCAACCACCATTTATAAATTCAGAATATATGTGGTTAGAGAAACGTTTAGGTAAAGAAAGATGTAAATATACATATCCGTTTAAATCTATAATTGATGCCGGAGTAATGTTAGTCTCTGGTTCTGATTGTCCAATAGAGGATCCAAGCCCAATATTAGGAATCCATGCTCTTGTAACGCGCAATAATTTTATACCAGAACAATGCATCAGTATAGAAGAAGCAATAAAAACTTATACAATAAATGCAGCCTATGCTGCTTTTGAAGAAAGTATAAAAGGAACTATTGAAGTAGGGAAATTGGCTGATTTTGTAATATTAGATAAAAACCCACTTGAGTTACCAAAAGATCGAATTAGAGATATCCAAATAATGGAGACGATTATAAGGGGAAAAACAGTTTATAAAAGTTAAATCAATTGAGTCGTTGTTATTATACGAATCACGTCTAATAAATAACTATAGCAAAATTACTGGATTTATAAAAACTAATTAATCTGTAAAATAGAGGTGCTCATCAAAGCCAGTTTCGGCAATCAGATCTTGCCCAAGCTTCTGAATTGCTTTTTTCGAAGGATTTTGTAATATCTTTCGAGTTATATTTACAACCTTAGTTAATTTATTGTCTGGAAATTCTCTAATGATATTATCATAACGGGAAAAATCAATGCCAGCAGTATATACTCCCGCATTTCCATGTCCTGCTGAAGAGGATACTTGCCAGTGTTCAACTTTTAACTCAATTTTCGAAAGAAGAAAACTTTCTGAAAACCATTCGAGATAAAGCTGCATTCGTTTTGATTTTCGTTTAGTAGTTCTAAGCATTTTTAATGCACGATTTAATCTATCGGGATGCATTTGTCTAAATACTTTTTCTTGCAATTCTGACATATTATCTTTAACATGAGCTTTTATCTCTTGGAGAACCTCATCCACCTTTTGCGCTCTCTCTTCTGTAATATCTTGATGAATAGATTGGACATGACGAGCAATAATCTCATTGAAACTTTGATTATTATCTACCTCTGACTCTGAACTACTAGGCGGAGAAACCATAGAGGATTGTTCAATTTCAGTAGGTATGCTATAAATCTCCTTCTGAGGAAGTGTAAACAATTCTCCTAGTTTTGAAGGATGGCGTCTTACTTCATTAAATTTTTCTTGAATTTCTTCATCGGAATATCCCATATTCATTAAATAAAATGCTGCGCTTGAAAGTTGATTTTCCATCGCATCAGCGGCGCTATAATTTCCAGGAGCACCAAATTGCTCTCTCAATAAATCATCTGCTACTAACCCAATCTTTTCTTCATTTATTTCTTCCAATTTAAATGTTTTAATTTTTGTTAGGATAAAACTTATTTGCTCAGGTGTAAGATAATTTAAATTTCCTATTGGTCCAACCATATAGGAAATTTTTTCCATCTTTTTTAATGTATCTTTAATATCATTTTGAGTCTTGCCCTTTGAGATTTTTAAAAAATGTTCTAAGAAATTTTTATTAAATCCAGCAATTACTTTTAGTCCATACTCATCAAATTTACTAAGATGATCATTTATTCCATTGCCTTGAAATTCTGGTGGAAGATTTATATTAAAAACCAAAATATTATCAAGAATCATATAAAGATAGTCTGTTTTATTCATAAGCGAGCCTAAAATCTAAATTCCATTTTGAAATAATATTTTTATACCAATAAATAAATTCAGAATTTAATAAACATATAAAAGTAATATAATATAAGCTTTTCACTAATGATTTTTTTGATATGCTTTAACTAATTTTCTAGCTTGAGCCATCTGTTCTTTAGTTTCTAAACTACAAGGTCTTAATTTTCGTATCCATTTTACAGGATCTATACTATTTGGAATATATCCATTACTAGCTGCCCAAACAATAATAAATTGGGCGGTTCGACCACATCCTGCAACGCAATGAACTACAATTGTTTCCTGCTTTTGAATATGTGCTTCACAAATCTTAAGAAATTTACCAATTTGCTTATTACTTGGTATTCCATAATCGGGGACATTAATATGGTAATAATTAAATTCTTTAGGTACATCTCTGTGATTATCGAATTCAGAACAATTTATTATTACTGAAATTCCTTCTTTTTTATAGACTTCATATAGATGAAGGTCTGGCCACCAACTCGCTGCCATTTTCCCCCTAACAATCCAAGTAAATGGTTCAGTTTTTTCAGGCATCCCATTTTTAGGCCAATACCATGGCCAAATTCTATTCAAATCTTTTCTGACCCTAATCTTAAGATTGAAGTGATTTTTAGATAATTCTCTGTAATTTATCTAATTAACTAAATAATTTGAATTTTGATATTTTGGATTTTAAAAGGAGCCAAATATCTTTTTCATTCTTTAAGATACTTAAGACTTATAAATTAAAAAAAAATACATTAATAATTCTTGATTTTCTTAAATTTCACTTTTGTTGAGAGGAGTATTATTACACCTAGAGACGCAATAATTAATAGTAAGTTATAACCTGGGATACCATTTCCTTCCTCTTCGACTTCAAAGTAATTGGTAGAAACAAGAATAAGTGAGTAGTTAGCTGTAATCATCCCAAACTCATAAATAAATGTGCTATTTAACAGAAAACCCGTATTTTTCTCATACCACGCAATACCGCCAGGAAAATTTAAATCTTCTAATACCCATACATCTACTATTCCAAAAACAGAATTATTATAGGTTAATTCGTCTGAAACGTTAAAGGTATGGTCTGAACCGGCAACCGATATGGGAATTTCATCACCGATTGAACTATCTGTAAAAATCCATAAAGGTGTGTGTGTTCCAGAACCAAAACTAAACCCTCCTAAAGAATCAGTCATAATTCTTGTCTGACAATTTACGTCCCAATAGCCCCTTTGGAGAAGAATACTTCCATTATACAATGAATAATCAAGGTGAAATACTTTCTCTGAAAGAGATGAGTACATGTATTGCATAATAAAAGTTTGACCAAATATCGTAAATGTGTAGTTAAGTATCAGGCCATCAAAAAGAGTTATCTTATGAAGCGGTACTACTTTCACTTGAATATTATCTATAGTATAAGTCTCCCCTATTACTGGTGGAGCATATGCCTTAAAATGATAATCTCCATAGGCAGTAGGAGTCCATAAATAATTAATGGTTTGAATGGACCCAGAAGGAAAATTTGATATATGAATTGAATCTATCAAAATACCGTCCAAATAGAGGAATAGATCTACATTCGATTCCTCATTTTTTCCCGTATTAGTAATCGTTACTTTAATAGTATAAGTATTAGAAATTTTAGAAAAGTCAGGAACTTCTAACGAAACTCTTAAATCATGTTCTACAACTACTCCTGTACCCAAAATCACTATGTCATCTATTAACCAGCCTCTGAAATCATTATAAAATTCATCAAGAGTATCAAACTCAAACATTATTTGCACTGAAGGATTCCCAGCATAAGCAGAGATGTCTATAGATACTTTTTCCCATGGATTGACATAAGATTCGCTATTTTGATATATAAGATCCCAAAAAAAACCGTCAATAGAGATATATACATTAGAACTATCAAAAGAACCTCCCTCTCCTTCTCGCCAATGATAAAATTCTAGGAAAGCTATATCAGTACCTGATAAATCAATAGAGATTGATGTTATATCCCCAAATTCTCGAAAATTTGTTTCAAAATTCCCAGTAGATTCATTACCAAACCACATAGAATGAATAGGTGAATGATATGGATTTTGCCAAGCACTACTATTGTCAGTTAAATGCCAAAGTCCCGATATAGATACCCAGTTAGACAACCCCCTTTCAAAATCATCGGAAAAAATAGGGCCTAGTACATATAATAATTCAGTAGCATAATTGTTAGATCGATACGTTTCTCCAGGAACAGGCGGTACATATGCCGTGAAATTATAAACCTCATATTCCGTAGGCGTCCACAGGTAATCAATAGTTGTATTTGTTCCACTTGGAAGATTAGGAATAGTAGTTGAATGAACTAGAACATTATTAAGCAGTAAATCAAAATCTACGTTAGTTTCGCCACTAGCACCATTATTAATTACTATAGCTTCAATCTGATAAGAGTTGTATATTTTAGGGTTTGTCGGAACCTTTAAGTATAAATTTAGTTCATGATTGAAAATCATAAATGTAGCATTTACATATCCCGGAGTATTTTCTGGAACATCAGGTGATTGTTGGGAAATTTGTTGGAGAATTCCCCCTAGATATCTTTCAAGCTTAAACGATGATATTATTCCATTCGCATTAGCTGGGCCAATCTCAAGATAAAAAAATACATCGTTATTTATGTTATAATAGGTATAAAAATCTGTAATATCGAATGCCATAAATTCCGGAAATAAGTTATTAAAATCAGCATCATAATGGGGAGTTATATAGTTTAAAGGAGTGTTATGTGGACCCACTCCCAAGGTGACAATATCACTCATTCTAGTAGGTTTTGAACTAAATTTCCAAGTAGCGATTATATTAGGATCATAATCGATTCGATCTGTTAGATAAAGTATAAATTGGCTGGCATGAGCGCCAAATTCATCAAACGCATCGTATGTTAACCAATAATATCCATCATCTATCCAGCCAGCACCCCATGAATTAACCACTCTAAAGGCTCCTACATCACTTCCTTCTGAAATGGTATCATCATATCCTACAAAACATTGTGCGTGATTTAATCCACCTCCATTATATTCATCCGAAGATAGTATATAATCTGTATCATTCAATCCATTGTAAAATTGATATGCATCAATTCCGATTGTAACTGGAATTCCACTGCCTAGTATACTTTTGATAACATCAATGGTGGAGTAACCAATATAAGTAATTAGATTATAATCAAGAGGCCTATGATAGGGGGCTTCTCGCCAGGCAGCTTCATCTCCCCAACTGTCAACGTCCATATCATCATAAGGCATAGTACTTAAAGTCGCTACACCCCATTCTTTTATAAGTTCAGCAGTCTCTACTGGCATAGAGCCATAATCAAAAGCAGCTATTTTATTATATGACCATGCTGGACTTAATAAATAGTCTGTATTTCCTGAACTTGCATCCCATCCATAATCTTTTGCTTCTAAATATCCAAATGCATAATATACATTAGCCCATGAGGTACAAGAACCTTGCAAACCTTGATCTCCAACTACTGGAAAATACATTTCCGTTGAAATATCTGCTGTAGCTTTATAACCTTGTTTGTAATCTGAAACTAATCCTAATAATGATATTTTTCCCATAAGAGATTCTAATTCCTCTTCCGTGGGCTTAGAATACCCAGTACCATGACCATCAATAATCTCATTGTAATTTCGTTTTGTTTCCTCATATAATCCATCCTTTTTCATCTCCTCAACTTGTTCTTTTGTTATATATTCTGCTAAATATTGCTTACCGTTTAATGTATAGATAAAAGTATGGTCTAAATTCTTATAATTTATTAAATCTTGATCAGTAGAATTTAAATCCATTTTAGAAGATTTATAAAGGTTAGAAGGAGCATTAAATGAAAGCAATAATATTAAAGTAAGGCATAACAGTAAAAAGATGCCTTTAAACTTCTTTTTCAATCTATCCATATGTTATTTCGCCTAAAATTTATTTATAAAAATTGTAGAAATTATCAAGTTAATATAAATATAAGTATTTATATTTTTAGTCAAAAAAGCATGATAAAATTAATAAAAAATTAATAAATTTGCACAAATATTATTAAAATCTGGAAAAGATTTTGATTTTAAAATGAGATTATATGGTTGACAAAGACAAATTAACCGCTTTTGACACAAGGAAATACCCGGTTCGACCCCATGTAGGAGTAGGAATTCTTCTAATTCGAAATAATTCATTATTATTAGTAAAAAGAAAATATGATCCAGATGCTGGATATTGGTCAATACCAGGTGGACATTTAGAACTTGGAGAAAAAGTAATTGCTGCAGCTGAGAGAGAGGGTTTTGAAGAGA
>JBHLKA010000158.1:0-6065 GCA_048887145.1 Candidatus Hodarchaeota archaeon | reverse complement strand
ACTAAGTGTCTAAAGTTCAATTTAAGGTTTGTTATTCATAACTAAGTATGAACCACAATTGAAGTTCAAACTACAATCGAACAACATGAAGATAAACCAAATATAAAGTAAGTGATTATAATTTCATAAGAACAAAAAATTGGTGAAAAAAGAAAAATGGTTCAAGCGGTATTGGAAGAGAAAGAAACTATGTATTGTGTAAAAAATGAAGGAATAATTTTAGAGGACCTCCTGATTTCTGAAAGAAAGGCTGATGTGGAATGTTATAATGAAGCTGATTCGCAAAAAATAGATAATATTAATAATTATGCGAAATACCATGAGGAATTTATTCCTATTAATACAGTGAATCGAAATGTTACCTTCAGAAACTACGGGGTCTATTAAATTATTTTTAAAAAGATAAATATAAATAAAGAAAACCGTGAGGTAGAAAAAAGATGAATAAAAGCGAGAGAATAAGAGTATTTGATATAATCATTATTCGAAATCCAGTCTATCGGGCATTTTAAATAATTTTTTTTAATTTTTTTAATATTAAATTCACGTTCACTAATTAATAAAAAAGAAAATAATAAAAAAGAAAAAAGAAGTGAAACAAATGAAAAAAGGACCCATTTGTTATGTATATTATACCATAAAGAACAAGAAAGCCAAGAAAAAGCAATAAATCATCAATATAATAAAAGAAAATAAAAAAATATGGAGGGAAAAAGAATGAATAGAAACAAAAAGGTAATGGTTTCTGATATAATTATTATTCAGAATCCGGCTTATCAGGCAATTTAAATATTTTTTTTATGTTAAATAATAATTTTAATTACATTTCACGCGTACCCTTTTCATTTCCATTGTCAAATCGTAAGGGAGGGGCGAAAGAAGTTTTTTGAAGGCTGATTTTTTCCAATTTTTCCCTCCCTTAACTTTTATTTTATTATGACTTGGTTTCCGCAGATAAATTCGTAAACTACCACTCAATAAAGATTTAAATAGGGGACTTTGCTTATTAATAGTAAGGGGGAAAAAAATAAGATACAAAATAGGGCAACAATTCGTATGGCTTTTTATGTTCTATTATTAAGAGTTGTACCACAATAACTACAAAAAGAAGCTTTAGAGTCGATTTTATTACCGCATTCACTACAAAAGGTACTTTTTGTTTCCTTTTTAAATAATGGAGCCTGTACACTTTTTAAGAATTCTTCTTTTTTTAGGTTAAATTGGTTTACTTTCTTAGGTTTTCTAACCAATTGAAGATATCCGAATATGAGGCTTCCTATTATAATTAGAGCTAATAAAAAGCCAATTGGAATGTAGGTAGCAGGATAAGAGAAAGCGATTTCGGGCAAAGTAAACGTAAATATAAAAAACGAAATTATTAGTACACTAAGAGCTATTACTCCTCCTATTAAATTGATTTTTGATTTTTTAATTTGTGTATCATAATAGCAGATTGGGCAATATTCATATCGTTTTGTATAAGCATTACTACTACCACCATGGACAACTTGATGATAAACCATCTTACATTCAAGACAGATTAGCTTTTCGCACTGCTCACATTTAGAACTAGCCTCTCTTTCCGGATGATAGAAACACTTTAAACTCATTTTAGATTATAGACAATTTTATTGGAAGAATAAGATAGGGGAACCTTTAACTATTGTTATTTTAAGTTAAATTTAAATGATCCAATTTTTCCCTCCCTTAACTTTTATCTTATTATTAAATTATAATTTGAATTAAGTTCAAAGTTCACTTTAAGTTCAATCATAAAAATTACTTATGTAATGATTTATTGGATTAATAAGAAGTAAGATTTTATAAAAATTTTTTAAATTTTAAATTAAATTGAAAATAGGTTAAATAATTGAAAAAAAAAGAGATTGAAGGAAATTTTCTAAGCCCTTTACCAGCAGTTTTAGTAGGAGCGCAGGTTAATGACGTCCCAAACTATTTAGTGATAGGATACATATGTCCATTTGACTTTGGAAAGCATATTTTCTTTAGTTTATATAAAAAACGGTATACTCAAATTGGAATTCATGAACATAGAACTTTTAGTGTGAATATTCCTTCAGAAGAGATTTTAGCTAAATTTGAAATCTGTGGAAGTAACTCAGGTAGAGATTTCGACAAAAGTACACTATTTGATAATTTTTATGGAGTATTAAAAACAGCTCCAATGATTCACCAATGTCCTATAAATATGGAGTGTGAAGTAGTGGAAATTCTTGATTATGATCCTAATGAAGGAATTATTGGTAGAGTTGTTAAATCATATGTTGATCCTCAATACCTAATTGAAGAAAAAATTGATTGGCGGAATCTAAATCCTATTATTTGGACTATTGATGGTGATTATAGTTATTATCGAATTGGGGAACGAATTCCATCCATAGAGAACATAGTAGAATAAAAGTAGGAAGGAGAACTAAAATTATTTTATCCGACTATCTCTAGGAATCAGCTTTATAGCACTTTCAGGACAAGTACTTACGCAGAGACCACATCCAAAACATAAGTCGTGTCTATATATTAATTTTCCGTTAGCATCCGACACTCTCGCTCCAAAGTGACATCTTTCAATACAAACACCACATTGAGTACATGTTTCTGAATCGGAAGTTGATACATACTCACTTGGATCTACTAATCCTTTCATGTTTAATCGTTGTAATCCCTGAAGAGCTTGACAACAACAAGGACAGCAACTGCAAATTTCAGAGGGAAATTGATTAGGTATATTTAACTGGTACAATGCTAAATGGACTAATCCTACTTTATGTGTTTCAGATACAGTGAGCTTAGCCTGTTCTGAAGTTACATAATTTGCTTGTCCATTCTTCACTTGTGTTTCAGCCCGATTATTTAAGAAAATACAGGTATGTCGTGGAAAATTACATTTTTGAAGAGTTGTACGACACCTACAGTCTCCTAGAGCAATTTTTTCTGCCTCCATAATAATTTGATTAGTTCGCTCCAGATCTAAAGCATTTTGTGTAATTTCTATCTGGGTATTGACTGGAATTGTTATAGCATGCCATCTTTCATTGAAATCGATAAGATCTACTTCCGACCACTCTTTCTTTTCCTTCACCAAAGTGAATCATAATGCTTAAAATTTATAGTTTATCACGCTTTAGATATGTCCTTTGACATATCTAGGTAAGATTCTGGAGAATTTTTAGAGGTTCTTTTCTTTTTACTTTTTTTCCCTCCCTTATATTTCACTTCATTCATAATTAAACTATTTGTATCCAAAATATCATTTGTCATCAATAATTTGTATCCAAAATTTTGTAAAATTTGGTAAGATTTTAAAGAAATCTTTTTATTTTGCTCTAACAAAAAGCTTTATATATTGAAGAGTCTAGAAATTAATTGCAAAAATTTTTAAAAAAATTTTAAATCAACTTTGGCGATTGAAAATGAAAATAAATAAAAATAAAAAACTACTTGCAGTATTTTTTATCCTAACATTTGCGGGTATCGTAATTAGTATCATACCAACAGTCCGAGCTGACCCAAATGATCCAATATTCATGGAAGAAATGGTTCCAATGAGTGATGGTACTCGTTTATATACAAAGATATACTTGCCTGGTCCTGGAGCGTATCCTATAATTCTTACAAGAACACCATATGGAATTGGCGATCCTACATGGGCAGGAGGCACTCCGCCAGATCCTACAGATTTATCACAATGGCCCCATGAAATTTTAAATGGTTATGGTAGAATTCATCAAGATACAAGAGGTAGATACTCCTCAGAAGGTGTAGATCGGCTTTTTTATGATGATGGTGAGGATGGATATGATATGATTGATTGGATTGTTTCGCAACCATGGTGTAATGGAAAAGTAGGAATGACAGGTGGTTCTGCTACAGGAATAACTACATATTTAGCCGCTGGTGCAAATCATCCTAATCTATTAGCTGCTATTTCTTATGTAGCAAGTGCAAATCTATATAATGACCTAACATTTGATGGTGGAGCCTTCCGTGCTGATTCTAATATATGGACACATGGACAAACTGTAGGCGGCCTTTCTATGTCTCATATGTTTTCAATGGCGCCCCCATCTGATTGGGCTACCCATCTTACTAATATTTATTCTAGTTTATACGATATGATTACCCATACATCTTTATTTCCAGGCTATCGAGCTGTGGATTCATATACATGGATGAATCTTCCATTGGTTGGTGGAGAACCAAGTTTCAGCATTATGCAACCATTTGGGGATGAAATACTGAGACATCCTAGCCAAGATGCTTTTAGAGATAAGCTCAATGTCCAAGACACGATTGATATTCCTATATTACACGTAGCGGGATGGTTTGACTTTTTCTCAAGATGTACAGTAGATGCATTTGTTGAATTGCAAAGTTTGGGTAATCAGAAAATTTTCGTGTTACCTGGAACTCATGGTGGATTAGGTACCATGCCATATGATCCTTATTATAAATGGTTTGATTATTGGCTAAAGGATATAGATACTGGTATAATGGATGAACCTCCGGTATGGTACTATGGTCTTGGAGATGATGAATGGCGTTGGGCAGACCAATGGCCACCTGGTAATATTGAATATACTCCTTATTATATGCATGATAATGGAGACCTCAATATGTCTCCAAGTGGAGAATCTGAAAGTTCAGTAAGCTTCGTCTATGACCCAATGGATCCAGTATTAACCTGGGGTGGACGAAATCTAGGTTTACCTGCGGGATCAAAGGATCAAACACCTGCAGTACTCGGTCGAGATGACATTATAACCTATACAACCCCCATATTAACTGAAGATATCGAAATAGCAGGTCCCCTAAAGGTTTTCCTTAGTGTTTCTTCGAATTGCACCGATACAGATTTTACTGCTAAACTCATAGATGTTCTTCCTACTGGAGAACTAATGCTGGTTGCTGATGGTATAATAAGAGCCAGGTATCGTAATTCAATGGCAATTCCCGAGTTAATGTCAGGTAATCCAAGTGATATTTATGAACTTACCGTAAGTATGGGAGATATTTGTCAAGTATTTAAAGCAGGGCATCAAATCCGTGTGGATATCTCCAGTAGCAACTTCCCTAAACATGATCGCAATCTTAATACTGGTGGAGTTCTATACCAAGAAACAGATATGTTATCTGCTGAAAACACAATTTATCATGATGATACCAATCCATCGTACATTGTTCTCCCCATCGTATCTGCTAAACCCGTTCTATTTGAAGGAACTTTAAAACTAAGAATGCCACTTTCTCCATATTATGGTCCTGCTGAACTTCATATATACGAAAAGTCAATATTTCTACGTTTTGATGATACTTGGATGAAATTTGAAATTAATCGTGTAGGCACGTATTATTATTGTACTGGAGATCTTGGAAGTTTTTATGTGTTTGTATATCGTTCTGGAAATGAATGGTGTGTAATGGCAGGGGGATACAGAATTAATTTCTGGGGAAATGCATAGAAGTTTTGTTCTTAATTATAGTCTAATTATTATTTTTTTTATTTTTAATCTCTTTTTCTAAAAAGTAATTTTTGAAGAGATTCAATGAGAATATCTTTTATGCTATAAACTTATTAATAATTGATCTTTATAAACTTATAAAAATTGACTTTTTTTTCAAAAAAATAGATCTTATTGAAAGCGTGAGAAATTAGTATGGAAAGTGAAGCAATTCAAGATAAATGGCCCGAAATTGGTGCCTATTGTTGGGGATGTGGCAGAAAAAATGAACATGGATTGCAGATAAAGAGCTATTGGGAAGGAGAGGAGTGTGTTTGTACTTGGAAACCAAAGAGATATCATTGTGCATATCCTGGCATAGGGTGTGGGGGAATAATAGCTGCTATTCTTGATTGTCATTGTCTGAATACTGCCGCTTCAGCAGCTTATCGAGTTGAAGGTCGAGAAATTGGCACAGAACCAGTTAATGCATATGCTACTGGAACCTTAGTTGTCAAATTTTTACGTACAACTCCATTAAATAAACCATGGGTTTTTCGAGCACGAGTAAAGAAAATGGAGGAGCGAAAAACAACAGTAACTTGT
>JBHLKA010000157.1:0-6133 GCA_048887145.1 Candidatus Hodarchaeota archaeon | reverse complement strand
ATTATTATTTGAATTGGTGCTAAATCAAAAGGCAAAATTAAACCTCTATTATCTCCGAGATAAGCAATCATTGCTCCATATATTCTGCTTATCGCTGGACCATAACATGTTTGATAACCATATTTTTCATCGCCGTCTCTGTCAACGAACTTTACATTAAAAGGTTTAGAGAAATTTTGACCAAGCAAATGAGTTGATGGTAACTGTAATACCTTTCCTGAACCCATTAAAGCATCCGCAGCATAAGTAGAAAGTGCCCCAGGGAATTTATCCCATTGTGGTCTTTCGAAAAAAATTATAGGAATTCCAAACTCATCTTGGAGCATTTGATATGTTACCTCCATATCTTCTTTTACCTGTTCAAAGGCTCCTTCCATTGTTGAAAATACGTCATGGCCTTCTATCCAATGAAACTCTCGTGCTCTAAAGAATGGTCTCGTCATTTTTCCTTCATAGCGCCATATTTGGCATGAGAGGTATCTTTTGAAAGGTAAATCCTTATAACTTCTAATCCACAACGAATACATCTTATATAAAGCAGTCTCACTTGTAGGCCGTAAAGCTAATCGCTCAGATAATTTACCTGAACTACCTGCCTCAGTGACCCAAAAAACTTCTGGGGCGAACCCATCTACATGTTCAGCTTCTAATAAAAAGTTACTCTCAGGGATTAGTGAGGGCATAGTTAAAGGAAGATGTCCATTTTTTTCCATTAATTCTTCATATTTAGCATACATTTTCTTGATAGTAATTGTTGCCCATTCGCGATAAACTACAAATCCTTTAATATTATATCGAATATCAGCTAACTCTGCTTTATTGATTAGTTCAGTATACCAAGCAGAAAAATCATCTTCCTTAGAAACTGTAATTCCCGTTAAAGGAATCTCTTTTTTCTTTTTTGCCATAGTCTATTTTAAAAATAATTGAAATGTTAAATAATTTATGAGTAAAACCTAAAAATAAATAATATGGTAGTAGATTAGAATGAGTCGTTTTAAGTTTAATTAATTATTTTCAGGCAATAGTTTAGCATCTGTTAGAATATACCCAGAATGTATAAGGACCTTATATTTTTTTGACTCTAAAAAGTCTTTGATTTCTTTTCCTACTTTTTCAGCAGTTACTCCATCTATTCCATGAGAATATTCAATAACAGATTTTACTGTCTCTAACAAATACTTATCACTTTCACGGGGAATGTTGATGAAGATCGATTTTGCCCCCGCAATTTGACCAATTTTTTTTAGCTCTTGTTCTAAAGGACCAATTGCAAAAAATGTACGATTTTTGCTTTCAATTTTTTCTGCCAAAATCTTTTCTAAATTGTCTCTTGTCTGTTTATCATAGAAAGCTGTTAATTCTTGAGAACAAATCTGTTTGTATTTACCTGAAATTAATTGGTCCTTTTCTTGTATAAACTTTATTAGGTTATCATAATATTTTTCATCAAGCTTCTGGAATGTCTCTACATTTTTTACAAAATCAGTTAAATAATCAATTAAATCAAAATAGAACTTCAATTCAGATTTAATTTGTAATTTATCATTAATCTCTTTTATTTCAGGGTAATATTTCTTCAATATCTCATTAATCTGCTTGTTACACGCAGCGCACAGTTTAGCGATCATATCTACAGTGCTAATTGACCTCTTATTTACCTGTTCTAATACATCGTTATTTAATTTTGATAAACTCTCAAAAATTTCAGTAATTTTAGCTCTATATTTTTTTTCAATATAAGACATTCCTAAAAAGAAAATAGAGTAGATATTTAAAACATTATATATTTGAAAAAATTTCTAAAAAATTCAACGAAGTTAGGTATACAAACTAACTTTTATCTATTTTTTATAAACCAAAAAAAGTCCCTACTGTCATAACTGTACCACTTATAAGAGAAACAGTAAAATTATCATTTAAATTGAAAGAAAATAGTTCAACTAAAGGTGCTGTAATGCCTCCAATTACCAAGAGTTGCCATGGAATATTTAAAGAGGTATATAGTACGAACCCAACAATCAATACACACCCAGAATATGCTAGTGTTCCCTCAAGCGTCTTATTAAAAATTTTATGCCTTCCAAAGGCAAGACCGAAAAGTTTTGAAAAGATATCGCCAAAAATCAGGAAGGTTAGTGAGGTTAATGCAATATCTTTGGCAAAAAGGAGTATACATATAAATGCTGCAACTAAAAATAAGGTCATAGAAGAAAATTTTTTTTCCTCTTGCTTTCTAAACAAAGCCTTCACTTTGGTTGTTAATACCACATTTGTTTGACGATGAATAAATCGTATGATGTCAAGAAAGATAAAACATAAACCTACTATTCCTATTATAATAAGAGCTAATGTTTGTGAATAGAAAATATAAAATAAAATGAATAATATGGCAAAAGGACGCGTTGCAGTTCGCCACCAATGAATTTTAAAATTATCATCTTTGATAGTCATTTTTTTCTTACTTATTGTATTATAAAGCCCTATAAGAATTATATATGTAAGAATTATAGTTAAAAAGACTGTATGCTCAACCTCAGGATAGTAAATAAATAGAGCATAGACCAATACTGGAACAACAGTTAATCCAATAAGTTCTCCAATTTTGGTTACATATCCAAAGATTGCAACAATAATTAAGAGAAATAATAAGATGAACAAAATATCTAAACTATGTATAAAATAACGAACTAGATAATATAGTAATATACCCGTAGAGGTGGCCATTCCTTGCCCTCCTCTAAATTTTAAATAAAAAGGGAGTGTGTGTCCAACTATTGCGGCTATACCACTAATCTGTATAAAAATATATTCTGCTCCAATTTCTCTTGCGATGAGCATTGATAACAATCCTTTAAGGGTGTCATAAATAGCTGTTGGAATCGCATATGAAAGCCCCAATACTTTATATACATTTTGAGTACCTGCATTACGTGTTCCCACTTCTCTTATATCAACTTTATTCAATCTACCAAATATGTATCCCGGATTAATTGTACCAATGAAGTACCCAATACATATGCTTAAAATATTTGCTATTAAAGTAATATCACTCATAGAACTACCGATCAGTTATAATTATCTATCATTTATAAATATAATTAGGCACACCTAATTGTTGAAAAATTTAACATCTAAAATGTTAACGCTATACCCTTTCAATAAAAAATTAGATATTATTAAAAAAAAATTCTTCCCTTAATTTTAGTTAAGCTAAGAAATGAAAATTGTAATAACTGTCATAACGGCCCCGCTTAATATGGGTACAGTAAAATTATCGTCAACTCCTAAGGGTAAAAATTCAGTAATTGTAGCGGTAATGCCTCCCCATAAAAGCAAAATTAAAGGATAATTGAAGGATGCAAACATTATGTATCCGCAGATTAAAACACAGCCAAAAAACGACAGCGATCCTTCTACAGTTTTATGGAAAAGTTTATGTTTTCCAAAGGCAAGTCCAAACACCTTACCAAACATATCACAGAACGTTAAATAAATTATCGCAATAATAGCAATAGTCATTTCAAATAGAAGAATAGTAACAAAAAATCCAATTAAAAAGATTGTCATAGTCGAAAATTTTTTTTTCTCATCTTTCCTAAAAATTTTTTTTATTTTCTCGGTGAAGAGTACATTTGCCTGTCGATGAAGGAATCTTATGAGATCTAAAGCTATAAAACATAGTCCTACAATCCCTATAACAATAAGAGCCATTTCCTTTGAATAATAAATATAAAAAACAAGAAATAGCAAGGCAACTGGGCGTATGATGACCCGCCACCAATGGGATTTGAAAGTTTCATCTTCAATTCTCAATTTTTTATCCTTTATAATATGATAAATGCAAAATGAAAAAATATAAGCAAGAATTATCCAAAAGAACAGATTATATTCAACATTGGGATAATATACAAAGACTGTATAACCAATAAGAGGGAGAACTATTGCTCCCAAGATCTTTCCCGTTCTAGAAACATATACAAAAATCATAATAATTAATACCATATAGAAAAAAAAGAAGAGCATTTCAAAACCAACTATTAAATATTCTATCATATATCTAATTAAAATTCCAGTTGCACAAGCTAGCCCTCGGCCACCTTTAAACCGAATATAAAATGGAAATACATGCCCCGCAATTGCTGCCAATCCACTTAAGTGAGCAAAAAAATATTCTGCTTTTAAAATATATTCTGCTAAAAATATAACCCCAACACCTTTTAATGTGTCAAAAATTGCAGTTGGAATCGCATAGGCTTTTCCTAAAGTACGAAAAGCATTCATTGTCCCTGCAATCCCCGTACCTTGCTCTCTAATATCAATCTTTTTAATTACTCTAACTAAAATATAAGCGGGTAGAATTGAACCAACTAAATACCCAATAACTGGGCTTAGTATATTAACAAATAATGTATAAGGATCCATAAAAAAATCATTTCTTGAGTTATTTTATAAAAAATATTTTGTCATCTTTACTAATAAATTTTCAGAAGTGAAATTTCTTAAGAACCCTAAAATAATTAATAAAAATCTAATTACACTAAAATAAAAAATATTAAAAAAAAGAAAAATAAAAAAACGTATCAGTTAGTTCAAATTTAATTAATCCTAAAAAAGATTAGCCAATTATCCTAATTTGCTTTTTATTTGCTTAGATCTGCTTCTTAATGTTACTTCGGTGACTTTAGCAATTTCTGATACTTCTGCTTGAGTTTTCCGACAATTGCTTGCCTTAGCAGCCATATAAATGACACTCGCTGCTAACCCCTTAGGGTCTTTACCTGTACGAAGTAAGCCATTTTTAGATGCCTCTGCCAGCATATTAATTGCTTTCTTTTGGACTTCCATAGGTAATCCTAAATCATTACCAAATCGAAATACTAGCTGTTCAGCAGTGATGGGCTTATATCGCAGATTTAACTCTGGTAACACTTCCTTAACAATCATTCCTAAGCTTCTATGGACAGTTCTTCTTGGAGTCATTGAAGAATCGCATACTTCCTCTAAGAGTCTAGGAAATTCATGTACTCTGATAGCAGCATATAACGCAGCGGCAATAAAACCATCAATTGAACGACCCATTGTTAACTTCTTCTTAGCAACAACTGAATAAATCTTCCATGCAGTTTCTTTGATATATTCAGGGATATTCATCTTAGAAGTAAGCATCTTCAATTTTGGTTTTGCTTCCCAGAAATTTCTTTCAATACTGGAAATTAATGAATTCTGAATTTTAGAAAGTCTTGAGAATAATGTCTTGCCCTTTGCATTAATTAATCTGCCCTTACTATCGATTTTTGTGTTTGGGAGCATAGTTCGAGGGCCAAATTCTCTCCATCTTGGCTCAGTTCTTCTACGCTTATTGACTTCTTCAACAGTATAAGCTCGTCTTTCATTTCCGACTAGATTTCTACTTTGGATCATCCCACAATTTAAACAAACGATATCTCCATCTTTTGATTCTATGCAAGGATTATCGCAACAGTGATCAGAACAACTTGCCTCATCTGAACTAACGGTTCTTTCCGAATAGTGCCGAAGCCTATCTTTATAACTCATGTTTTTTCACTCATTTTAGTTGTTTTTATTGTCAAAATTTATCGTTTACCGAAAATTTGATCGTTTTGGTTAACTTTTTTTGTTTGTTCCAATAAAATAATGTAAAACTTAAGTACTTAAATTTTACATTTTTAATTTATAAATGCTATATTTTTTTGAATAGTAATATCCCATATATAAACTTATCTAAAAATTATTAAGATAGTTGAATATTTAAAGATATTTTTGTAAAAATTATTTTGTCGTGGGGCAACAAGCCCACTTAAACCTTGCTTAAAACAAGAATAACTATAAAATATAAGTGAGGTCTTGATCATTACTTTTCTTTTAGAATAGGGATGATTTGGGGGCCATTTGGTAAAACTAATATTCTAGCATTAGGACCGTGTTTTTCCAAGGATACTCTTATTGCTTCCTCTACTGATTCAGCGTATTTTAATCCTATATTACCCAATTCATTTCGATTTATTGTAGAGATAACATATATTTCAGCTTTCATCATAATTCTTGTTAGAATTTGAATTTCCCATATATCAATCATAGTTATTTCTTTAGATAATGCTTTTCGATAAAT
>JBHLKA010000156.1:0-6170 GCA_048887145.1 Candidatus Hodarchaeota archaeon | reverse complement strand
CCAAGAAAATCAAATCCAATTTTTTGACAGTCTTCAATTATTTTACTTTGGATTGATAATATCCGATATCTTCCATAATCTTTAGTTCTTAAATATTGGTCTCCAATATTAATTACCATTCTACACTGGGATTCTAATACTCTAAAACATTCTGTCCAAACATTTTTTAATCTATGAAAATAATCTTCGAAAGAATCAAAAAATCCGATCTGATTTTTAGAACCATAATTCTTAATTTTACCATAAGGAGGGGAGGTAATTATTAATTGAATTGAATCATCTTCAATTTCTCCCATTTTCTCGGATGATTTGTAATAAATAATCGGTTCTTCAACGTTAAACAATCTTTATACCCAACAGTCAGACTTTTCTAAAATGTAGCAAAAATTTATCTTTATAGATTAATTGTTTAGGCAAATTTATTAATTATTTCCGAATTTAATATTTAAAACTTAATAATAATAAATTGATAATGAGTCGAAATCCTATAATTAACCAAATTATTCTAATTATTTTAGATGACGTGAGAGCGTCTCATCTTTTCACTTTGATAGACCAAAAAAAACTCCCAAATATCGCCAAACTTGCAAATCATGGCATTTCTTGTGCAAATTGTATTACTACCTTTCCAAGTATAACTTATCCTTGCTATAGCAATATTATTCTTGGTTCCTATTCAGGATATTATCCTAAAGAGGGAAGTGGGATTCCTATGTATCATTGGATTGCGAGAGAAGACCCCCCTACTAAAGGCGAAAAATATCCTATTATTAAAACGTATGGATCTGCAAGGCATATCAGAAAAATCAATAAGGATATTGGTACAAATGTGAAAACAATTTTCGAGCAAGCAGGTGATGGGAATTTCGCTAGTTCATTAAATGTTATCAATCGTGGTTCCCTTTTTATCCCTGTTAAACAATTTACCTCTGCTTCAATAATGAAGGAAGTTGAGAATATATTCAAAAATCCACTAGATTTTTTTCAAGAAAAGGAAGTACCAAAAGTAACAGTAGCATATATTCCAGAAACTGATGATCTCATGCATAATAAAGGTTTTGATCATCCAGATTATATCAGGGAGATAATCAACTGTGATAGATATTTAGGATCTTTAATTAGGACTCTCAAAGATAAGGGTTTTTATGATTCAACTGCTATAGGGATTATTTCAGATCATGGTAATTATAAGGCAGAAAAAATGTATGATATTGAACCTTTCTTTAAACAAATTGGTTTTACCCAATATCAACCAAAAAATGGTGCAGGGAATTTCGATGCAACTATGGGATCCGTAGGATTTTTCAATTTCCCTGGGGAAGATTGGCATCATCACCCAACATTAGAAAAATTGAAAGAATTCAAACTTAAGAATAAGATAGTTAATTTATTTGAGATATTATGGAGAATACCTGGAGTAAAACTGATGTATTATCGTGATAATGAAAATACACCAGATAAAGGGATAATTCATATAGAACATAAAGATAATAAGACAGGGAAACTAAATAAAGGTAGAATTGAATATGAGGGTCATGGAAGACAACAGAAAACAAAATATATTTTTGAGAATGAAGAAATATACAGTTATATTAATTATGAAGAATCTGCAAACTTATTAGATAATAAAGCTCATCCTATAGAAGAATGGTTAGAGGGTACAAGTAAAATAGATTTTCCTATGATTATTGATCAAATCCCACGATATTTTAAGAATCCTCGTTCGTGTGATGTAATGATATCTACAATCGGAGAATACGGTTTTAGTTATGAACATGGAAAAACTGTTGAAGCACATCAATACTCTCATGATATTGCGTTGAAAAAGTCTATGACAGTACCATTTATTGTAGGAGGTTCCCCAGAAATACCTAAAACTAGACTTAATTATTGTAAAACAACTGATATGGTCCCAACCCTATTAGATTTATTGGGTTCGAAACCACATCAAAGTGTTGTGGGAAAATCAGTATTGGATTATTAATTTAATACAAACTCGAATGTGCAAATCTCAAATTTATTTAATTCAAAAGTCAAAATTCCTAAATCTCTTTTAAATTTATAACTTTTATCTATTTCACGTTCAAGCAAATCCACTGGTTTAATTAAAGAAATTTTATCAAGTAAAACTGAATTTATCTTAATTCTTGCTTTCGTTGAAACTCCTGACCCTTCAACAAACCTGATAATGATTTTATCTGATTTTTCCCATTCTTTTAATTTTAAAGCACCCAAATAAACATTTGGCGTTTGAATTTCTAAAATTGGATTTAGTTTTTCTAGTCTATGACCTTTAGATGATAAAGTAATTATTGGATTATTAAATTCTTCTGCTTTTCTTTTCACTGCGACGTTGGTCGATCCATCAGGATTTAGTAAAGCGCCCCCATTGTGAGGAAATAGAGCATATCGACACTTAAAAGGTCCTAACCCACTATAAGTGGGAACAACATGGTTATATTTTTCTTTATTTACCTTTCTTTCTTTGATTACCCACGCATTTATTGCCGGTGGAGGATATTTGCAACAACGAAGCATTGTTAACCTCATATCCTGATCATTTACATCAAAAGCATATTTGCCTTCATTAAGCAAAGCTATCCCCCATTTTCTATCAGGTGTACTTAAGTCAATGAATTTATGACAGATTTTTTCAAATCGAGCTTTATCACATGGAACTTTCGGATTTGTGTTATGTTGTATTGCACAATATACTCCATCTGAAGTTACCATTTCTGCTTTTGTGTTAGTGCTATATAAAACTTTTAACATCACATCAGGTTGTTTCCAGTTAGTGTTGTATTCAAGATAAATAAGTGGTAGATCCTTGAATAAAGTAATTATTTGACTTATAGGATTAATGCCAAGTTCTTTAGATATTTCCAATGAGACAAAAATTGGTCCTGAATTAATTATATCTACTTTAATTTTGTTATTATTATCAAACTCTAATGGATGTTCCCAATACTTAGGTGTTAAATTCCATGCATGAAAGGCGTCATATCCAATATCAAGATAACCAAATGTCAAATTAGAAGATTCACCATTTAACAAATTTGTACCCTTATCAATATAATTTGCACATAATTCAATAATAGCTCCATTTTTTGGATTTATCTTTACTGAAAGAATATCATTTGATAAACTATTTTTACTTATTTTCATTGTTGTTGAGTTTTTAATCATTTTACTTTCTTTTTCATTGAAAATTGTTATCTGGGCAGGAGTTAAACACAAAGGTTTTAATGGTATAATTGTCCACCAGCCAGCAGGCATAGGATCTATAGTATCATTCGATTCTGCTCTAATTGGTTGACAAATATATTCTTTATTACTGCCACCTAGAACTTTTACTTTAGCATAATTGGGAACATCATCATTATTTAAATCTATATTATTTTTAAAGACCGTTATGGGTATAAAAATCCGTGAGTTTCTTTCCCAGCTTGATGGATTAAAGAAATAAACATCAGCTGAATTCTCTTTATCTGATACCTTATTATTTGATAAAACATTTCCTATCTCTTTCAAAATTGATTTAATTATGGCTTTTTTTTCATTCCAATCATCCCAACAATCATCATATACTTCAGGAATAGAGCTACCTGGAAGAATGTCATGAAATTGGTTTTTAAGGGTAATTTTCCATAATAATTCTAAATGCTCTCTCGGATATTGAAACCCTGGTAAAAATTTAGTTAAAATTGTTGATAAAATTTCAAGAGAAACAATTAAATTTTCAAACTTTCGATTATATCTTTTAACTTCAGCATGATTTGAAAAACAGCCTCTATGGGTTTCTAGGTACAACTCATCATTCCATATAGGAAACTTTTCGCTGTAGCGCTCTAGTTCTTTGTAAAAATCTTCAATTCTACTCCATTTAAACATTGGGTTCTTTATTAACTCGTTTACAAATGCTACTTCTTTATGTGTAGGACCATGTCCACCATCTCCATATCCAAAAAAATATCCCACGTGTGGGCATATGTCTTTCTCAACATGTTGATTTAGAGTTTCATAATCCAATTTATAATTCCAGATTTTTCTACTATCTTTTTTAAGTAAGTGTCTCCCCACTTCATATTTTTCCCAAGTTTCTAAGGGTCCCATTCCCATACCAAAATTCGCGGTTAAAATTCTTGATCCATCAGGTCCTTGCCACCAAAAGTTAACAAATGGGAACACTGTGTCTTTATTCCATGTTAATTTGCTAGTCCAAAAATATTTTGCTCCTGATTTTGCTAAGATCTGGGACAAACCATGATTATACCCAAAAGAATCTAAATACCACTCTACGTTAGGGAGTATACCAAAATTCTCCTTGTAAAAGCTCATACCATATAATCTCTGCCTAATAAAAGATTCGCCTGATGGCATCATACAATCAGGTTCAACGTATGATCCACCAACGAGCTCAATATTTCCTCTCTTCACCCAATCCTGAATTTCCTTGAACAAATCTGGATTATCTTTTTTTACCCATTCTAAAAGTAATGGTTCACTTAATGCAAAACAAAATGTGTCTGGGAATATATTTGAATGTAATATTGCCTTTTTAAAAGTTTTTTGAGCTTTTTTCTTTGTTTGTTCATATTGCCACATCCAAGCGATATCAATGTGTGATTGTCCCACTATGTGAATTCGCAAATTCTTAGGATTAATTGATTTTGAAATTGAATTTATCCATTTTGGTAATAATAGACTGGTTTTTACTTTTCTTTTTCCCCCAAACCACTTTTCTCTAGATTTTTCATTATCAAAATCTGGTTCATTAAAACCAGATGTATCAATTTTTTTGTTTCCTGAATAATGACCTTTTTTTTCTATCAAGGTATAAACAATAATCTCATAAGAATTAAAAACATTTTTGAACTACATTTCTATTAGTTCATAATTAAAAAAGAGGAATAAAACCTTTCATATTATACTAAATTTGATAGCACTTTTATTTGAAATCAATTTAAATTAAGAAAATAACATAATAAATTTTAGTGATTTTCTATTAAATTTTTAGATTATTTAGGGCTTTATAGACCAAAGATTAATGCTGAAATTAAAAATCTTTTTGAAAGAAAGTTAAAAAATGTAAAAGATGATTTCTTAATAGGTTATTATTCAGAACTTCAAGATTATTTTTTGAGCGGGGGTAAAAGGATTCGCCCGCTCCTCACTATAGCCACCTATAATGCATTTAATAAAGAAAAAGATGAAAAAGTATTAACTCCAAGTATAGGAATCGAATTCCTTCACAATGCCTCATTAGTACACGATGATATTATAGATAAAGATAATTTTAGAAGAGGTAATCCTGCATTTCATTATAGGTTTCAGAATTATCATAAAAAATATAGTTTACAAAAAATGGATGCTATAGATTATGGCAATTCTATAGGAATAATAGGTGGTGATACAACCTTCTTTCTAGGATTAGAACCATATTTTTATAATGAGTTCAAAAAAGAACAAAATTTAAAGGCAATTTCTTTGTATGAACAAGCATTTATTGAAATTGCTAACGGTGTTTTAATTGAAATGGATATGGTAAACCGGGAAGATATATCAATTTCGGATTATATTAACATGATTTCCCTAAAAACGAGTGCTTTAATCGAAAAATCATTATTAATTGGTGCAAATTATGCCGATGTAAATGAAACTAACATTAAACTTTTATCCAATTATGGGACTAATTTAGGCATAGTTTTTCAAATAACTGATGACATTTTAGGTTCTTTTGGGGATGAAAAAGTAACTGGAAAACCAACTGATGGAGATATAAGAGAGGGGAAAAAAACATGCTTATTAATAGAAGCTTATGAGAAATTGAATGATAAAAAAAAAGAGCAACTTAATAAATTAATACAAAATCAAAATATGACGAAAAATGATGTTCAAAAAGTCAAGGATTTGTTTTTAGAAGCTAACGCAGTTGATTCCTGCAAAGAATTATCAAGAAATTATTTTGATAAAGCAAAAAATGCTCTAGATGACCTAAAGAAAGTTATAGAAACTTCAGAAGCTGAATTTTTTGAAAGTCTCTTGAATTTTGTCTTGAATCGAAACTATTAAGACAATCTTAATTTCTTTTTCAAGAAAAACATCAAAGAATATTTATTCATAATTTGATTATCTACCTTATAATCAAATTGACTGTAGAGAATCGAAAT
>JBHLKA010000155.1:0-6199 GCA_048887145.1 Candidatus Hodarchaeota archaeon | reverse complement strand
AGAGGAAAATACACATCCAGTTCCGTGAATATTTCTTTCAATTGAAATTTTCTTTTTTTTAAAAATTTTAAAGTCTAATTCTGCCTCCCCAACATAGCTAATAATATCAAAGATTTTATTTTGATTAATCAATCCACTCTTAATTACAACTGCTTTTTCTTCATTCTTTATTTTTTTACCAATATATAGTTTTTCTAAAAGAATTTTTGCTGATTTTTTGAGTTCATCTACATTTTCTTCTCTGAGGTCTTGTAAATTCATATTTGAATAGTACTCTGCCTCTGAAAGATTTGGTGTAAGAACTTTCACATGAGGGAATAGGTTTCGTTCAATTTCTAATTCTAATCCTTCACTTGAAAGTCTTTCTCCTACGCTGGATATCGATACAGGGTCATATACAATAAATAGTTTATCTCTTTTGATGAAGTCAACAATAATTTCAAGTGCTTTTATATCTGGGATCATACCAACTTTTACATACTTAATTGGATAAACACTTAAAATAGCATCTAATTGAAAATCAAGAGTATTTGAAAGAGATTTATATCCAATGAATTTTGTAGCTGATTGATATGTAATTGCTGTTATAACAGAAAAAGGATGGACTCCACATCTATCAAAAGTTCTTATATCTGCTTGAATTCCGGCTCCAGAAGTTGGATCTGAACCTGCAATTGTTAAGCAAAAATTTTTCATCATCTAAGTATTATAAAATTAGAGGTTTATTTAATTCTTTCATAAGCCCACTGTGCCTTATCGGCTAATCCAAGCGCTTCGTAAGCTTTACCAAGGTAAAGGAATCCTTCAGGATAATCAAATTTTTCCTTAACTAATTTGAACAAAAAGTTAATTGCTAAATCATATCTACCTTTTAAATAGTTTAGTTTACCTTTAAGAAAAATAATCGCTCTTCCTTTATCGGTTGATAAATTTTGTTCATTACGCATTTCTAATCTAGATATTGCATAATCATATTCTTTTTGTTCAATCAAAATGTCAATAGATTCAGTAAATTTCATAAATGCAATTTGATCGGTAACTTTTTCTATCTTCTGTACCGTATCTTTCTTAGTTTCTTCTTCAAATGCTTTTTGTTTTTCCAGTTCTTTCTTATTAATATAAGCTTTAAATTTTTCAATAACAACTTGAGAGTATGACTCATTACATAATGGACAATTTGAAGAGTGGACTAACCATTCTTGTAAACAATCACCATGAGCGGGATGACCATTTGGGCATTCTTGAAAATTATCGTCGTTATTAATTCCCAAATGACAAATTATACAATTAGCCATAACTATCCGAAAACGCTTTAATAAAATATAAAATTACTATTTTTAAGTTTATGTTGTTTAACATTATCCATGTTTATAACCCATTCGTATATAATTACACTATTCATAGCTCATGAGGATTTACGATGGCAATAAATATTGATCCACTCTTCAAAGAATTATATACAAAATTCTTGGAAATTGATGATGACCTAGAAGCAATTATTGTTTCTGACCATGAAGGATTTGTAATCGCAGGAGAGAAGAAAATTAGTGTAGATCTGGAATTAGTGTCGGTTCTAACTGGATTAATCCAACCTATTTTAGAACGCATGAGGGACGAATTTGCCTTTAAGAAATTTGGAACTGCTAGCTTTGATACACAGAATTATCGTTTACTCTTTATCTCCATTGATGAGACCACAACTTTAAGTATAGTTCTAAATACTCTAGGTTCTATTGATAGAATTAGTCCTTATGCTTATTTTCTAGCAGAGAAGACTGCTCAAATATTAGGTGCAAAAGAGGGAGATCTCATTCAATTAAATATACCGAATTTTGAAGTTGAAGCAAGTCTTTCTGAAAATTCTGGAAGGATAAAAGAACAAATATATCAAATGAGACTAGACTCAGGCGGTAAATATAAATTTAAATGTATATTTATCGGTGATCATGAGGTAGGGAAAACATCAATAATTCGACAATTTGTAGAAAAGAAATTTTCACAGGATTATCGTGCTACTATTGGACTTAATATCTTATCTCATTCCATTGAACTATATGAAAATGAAATAACATTTAATTTGTGGGATTTAGGTGCCCAAGAGTATTTTAAAAGATTCCGTAAAACATATTATACCGGTGCTCAAGCAGGATTTATTGTTTTTGATGTAACAAATAGGAATTCCTTTCTGAATGTAAAAAATTGGTATCATGAATTTAGGAAAAATTTAAATTTTAAGCAATTACCAATTGTTATTATTGGAAATAAGATTGATCTAGCTGATCAGAGAGTTGTTGATTATAAGGAAGCAGTGGAAGTAATAGACGACTTATCTAGTGAGCATTATGAAGGTGGAATTTCATATATAGAAACTAGTGCAAAAACAGGAGAATATATTGAAGATGCTTTCAGTTTGATTGCCTATCATTATATAATGAGAAGTATAGAAATTGAAGAACAACGTTTAAAGCTACATTTGATGAGTATATTAAATTCGATTTTAGATAAAAAAAAAAACCTGGTAATTTCATTTATCACTGAGAATCCTCTTTGGAGCCCTGGATTGCAAATTTTAACAGAAATTAATAAGCTATGTGATTGTGAGAAAGTAAAAGATGATAAAGAGAGGAGAATATATGAATATTCAAATGGTTTAGTTATAAAGAATTTTCTCTTTGATAATATTGATATATCTGATTCTGATGGAATATTCCTAATTTTTGATGCCCGAAAAAGGGAGCATATTGAACCAAAATGGAAAGAAACTGTGATAAATATAATAAATAACATACCTGAAAATAAAGTAGCCCTAATAGGAATTAGAGTATCTGAAGCTAGTGATTGGTCTCAATTATTGGAGGAATTTAATATTAATGAATACTTAGAGAATCAAATGACTTCTTTGTTATTTTTTAAAATTGGAATTGAATATCGCCTTGAAATCTATGATCAGCTAGAAGTAATGTTAAATACAATTAAGGATCTAAGTTAGAACCATTCTCATCCCTTCTTTTCTTGTAGAAAGTGATGATTAATAAATAACCATTTTTAAAAATAAGGGTTGTTATATTATTTTTAAGAATATTTTTAAGATTATGAATTTCATATTCATGATCACTAATCCAAAAAAATGAGGCTTTGTAATTGGTAATAAAAAGAAATAAACTTTTTCGGGAACTATTGAGTAATTTTTTAGATAGATTCCAACAATTGGAAGCAGTAATTATTTCTGATATCGAGGGTTTAATTATTGCTGGAGAAAAAAGAAAAGACATTGGTAGTGAACTTGAAATTGTTTCTGTTTTGACTACTTTAATTAATCCTGTACTTGAAAGAATAAGAAATGAATTTGCCTTTCAAAAATTTGGTACCGCTAGTTTTGATACTGACGAATATAGACTATTATTTGTGTCAATTGATCAAGAAAGAATTTTAAGCCTGGTTTTGACAAGCATGGCTTCTATTGATGAGATATCACCTTATGCTTATTTCCTTGCAGAAAAATCTGCTCAGATCCTACACGCTCAGGAAGATGACTTACTTCAATTAACTATTCCAAATTTTGAGGAAGAAGTGGACAGGCATGAAAAACTAAAACAACAAATATATCAAATCGGTGATCTTGAAGTAAAAGGATCTTATGCATTTAAGTTTGTTATTGTCGGGGATCATGAAGTTGGTAAGACCTCTATTATTCGCAGATTTGTAGAACGAAAGTTTTCATATGACTATCGACCAACTATCGGTTTAAATATTTTAGCACATACGTTTACTTTTCAAGGAAATGAAATTAATTTAACATTATGGGACATAGGAGCCCAGCAATACTTTAAAAGGTTCAGAAAATTGTATTATTCTGGAGCTGAGGCAGCTTTTATTGTTTATGATATCACAAATCGCGAATCATTTGATAATGTTAAAAATTGGTATGAAGAATTAACAGAATATATTAAAGAAGAAGAGATTCCTATGGTGATAGCTGGGAATAAAACAGATTTAGAAGATCATAGAGTAGTATCATTTCAACAAGGAGAAGATTTAGCAAATGCTCTTTCAACAAGGGGGTTATCCTATACAGAAACGAGCGCATTAGATGGTACTAACGTTTCAGACGCTTTTAAGTTGATTGCTTATCATTATATTTTAAGAATAAAACAAAAAGAAAAAGATATGATAAAAGATGAATTAGCAGATCTCATAATTTCCACCTTAAAAAAGCTTATTATTTTAGAATTATCCTTTATTACAGATAATTTGAATTGGAGTCCTGGATTCCACACCATAATTGAGTTAGAAAAACTTGGAGAATATTCAAAAATTAAAGACAGCGCTCAAGAACAGTTATATGCGTATAAAAATGGTCTAATTATAAATAATTTTACTTATGACAACTTTAACCTTGCTAATACTGATGGTGCTTTTGTAATTTTTGATGCGCGGGATAAAGAAGATATTGATCCTAAATGGAAAGGCATTCTAATTGATATAATTAAAAAAATAAGAAAAAAGAGAGTTATTGTCGTTGGATTGAGAGTTACTGATGATAGTAAATTGTCGCGGTTAATGGAACAGTTTCATATCGACGAAGATTTAGAAGAAAAGTTAATATCCATCCTATTTCTTAAAATCGGTCTAGATTTTAGAGAACAAATGTTTGATAATCTTAAAGTAATGCTAAATGCTATTGTTAATACTAGGGCTGTAAAATAATTTCCATTATTTCTTTAGGTATAGTTTTATTTCCTCAATCTTTCTTTCATTCTTTATATCTTTTTTTATGATTATCCAAATTCATTTCATTAACTGTTTTATTAGAAAAACAATTAAATTATTTGAACTAAAAACAATTAAATTGAGTATTAAGGGTGATAAATCATTAAATTTGGAGTAATTCTTCATGTAACTGCTCCTTGGGCCAATTGGAAAAATTTTTTAAAAATAACTCATGAAGCTGAGCGTCTTGGTTACGACTCAATCTGGGTAACCGATCATTTACTTTCTCCAAAAGGACGTTCTCATGGATTTGAAGCGTGGACAATACTTTCAGCATTAGCAGCAGTCACTAAAAAAATTCGATTAGGTACATATGTAATTTGTAATCAATTTCGGCATCCTTCCTTACTTGCAAAAATGGTATCGACTATAGATCACATCTCTAATGGACGCTTTGAGTTAGGTATAGGTGCTGGCTGGTTTAAAGAAGAACATATTTCTTTTGGATTTAATTGGGATAAAATTAGTGCACGAATAAACCGTCTTACAGAATCTATTCTGCTTATGAAAAGGCTATGGACAGAAAATACCGTTTCATTTAATGGGGTTTATTATAAGACAGTAAATGCTACACTAAATCCAAAACCTATACAAAAACCTCATCCTCCGATCTGGATGGGGGGGAAGTCCCAAGCAATTAAGGAATTAGTTGCGAAAGAAGGAAGTGGCTGGATTCCAGTATTACTTTCTCCTGAAGAATTTTCAAAAGGACTAATTGAAATTAAGAAAAATATGGAAAGAATTGGAAGGAATTTTAATCAATTAAACATAGCATTAGGTGGAGCCGCATATACTCTTCTTATTGATGATAAAAATCTAGTTCAAAAACATTTGAAAGAAATTTCTATTTATCGAGATGTACCCTTAGATAAATTAAATTATTTAATAGGAGATTCTTCCTTCTGTATAGAAAAAATAAACCAATATAAAAATGTTGGTGTAAAACAAATTATTACTGGATTTCTTGATTTTCCAGCTTTAAATAGTATGAAAGCATTTGCACATTCAATAATTCCTGAATTTAAATCAAAAATTACAAGTTAAAATAGCTTTATCTTTTTCAACGACATTATATTCAGTTATTATTTGGAGATACCCATTAAAAATTTTTTATTAACATTATATATTAAATAGAGAATTATTTATAACTATTCGAATTATTTCAAAATTAGATTTAAAACAATACTAAAAGGGTGTTTTTTAATGGATATAATTATTAAAGCTCTGCAACCAGATCTAATTGACGACTTTTTAAATTTTTTCGATAACATTGGATTTGTTGATAATCCCGATTGGGCTGGTTGTTATTGTCAATTTTATCATGTTGAGGGTTCTAGGAAAAAATGGGCTGAAAGAACAAAAGAACAAAATAGAGATTCATCCAAGGCACTAATTACTTCTGGAAAGATGAAAGGTTTCCTTGCGTATT
>JBHLKA010000154.1:0-6301 GCA_048887145.1 Candidatus Hodarchaeota archaeon | reverse complement strand
AATCGCTTTATCATAAATAGTAGATTAAAAATACTACTAAAATAGGTATGATATACTTATAATATTCAAATATTATCCATAAGAAATAAAAATAGAAAGTAAGAAAAACGTCTTTAAATCGTTATATAGAGATAATTTATATTTATTTTATGATCTTTACTTTTGTTCCAAGAGCTTGACCAGGAACACCAGCTTTTTTAAAATGAGCTCTTACAGCTCCATTATTACCATGAGAGCGAGTAATTTTACCCTTTAATTCTTTACCAGTTGAAGTGATCCAAACAACAATCCTTCCAATTAAATAATTCGCTTCTTTTTTGGTTTTAATGTTTGGAAAAATTATTATACAGTGTTTAGGATGTACTGTATGGCGGCCTCTTTGGTAATTAGAGATTGTGCCTTCCATTCCTAAAATTTCTAATTTATTTGAAGTCAAAAGAATAACCTAATATCTTAAAATTAAGAAGGAGAATTTTTAAAAAAATAAAAAATTTACGTATCTATTATCTCTGTTTATTTATTCATAAAAAAGAAATGTTTTTCTAAATCAAATTTTTAATATAATCTAGTGAAAGTAGCATTTAGTAGAGTTAATATTACTCCGAAAGAGTTCATTGGAAAATCAATGGCAGGTTATACTCGGAAGGATCCTTGCCGTGGAAAGTTAGATGATATTCATGCTTATGGTGTATTAATTGAAAGTGATTCATTAACTAAAGAACATCTTTTATTAATTTCTATTGATCTTCTTAAAATCCCACTATCCATTGGGAATTATATTAAAAATAAAATCATAACTGCATTTCCTTTATTAAGATTGCATAATATCATCATCCACGCTACTCACACTCATTCTTCTTTAGATCTTACAGGAGAATTTTATTGGCCTGGTGGTTTTTTCAATGTTATTAAAGGGATTATGTTTGGAATGAATAGAAATGATAAATTTATCATTAGGATTTCTTATAAAATAGTAAATATGGTTAAAAATTTATTTAATAATCTGGAATCTTGTAAAATAGCATTAAAATATAAAAAATTTAATTCTAACATTGTCATCAATCGAAGACACCCAGAAAGAGAGGTCCATCCAAATTTAATAATTTTAGTGTTTAAAAAAATACAAACGAATCAATTAAAAGGGATTCTTATTAGTTATGCCTGTCATCCTACAACTCTTTCCTTTAAAAACAATAATTTGTCAGCAGATTATCCAGGTAGGATTATATACAGAATTAATGAATTAACCACCAGTAAAATATCTTCTATCTACTTTAATGGCCCTTCTGGCGATTTAAATCCAATAACTACATGCGGAATTGATTTTGAAAAATTATCTCAAGATAAAAGTCTAATTTATAATCAACTAGGAGATTATAATGATACAATTAGGATTGGAAACTCTTTAGCGGAAGAGGCATTAGAATTAGCAAAAAATATTCCTGAATCGGACTTTTTTGATCATATTAAGTTTCAAGTCTTTGAACGTGAATTTTTAGTTCCAATGAAGGATTATAAATATTTCACAAAAACTTGGTTTGTTAATAAACTCTATTTTTTAATTAAAAAATATTTTATATTGAAGTTTGCTAAAGGTAACATCTTGAATGCAAATTTTCCAATATTTATATTAAAACGTAGGAAATTAAAATTATTTTGTAAATCTTTAATCCAATTTGTTGAATTTAAAGCTATATCAAAAGAAAAATCATTGTTATTTAGTATTATGACAATACCGGGTGAGTTATTTGAAGATATTGGGAAAAATTTAATTAAAATTTCGCCTACAAGTAATAATACCTTCATTTTTCAAAATTCGCAAGATTGGATTGGATACTTATTTCCATTAAAAGAATATGTTCAAGATGGAGGCTACGAACCAGTACCTAGTTTCAGCCCCTTATGTGGATATTATGTTGAAAAAGAAATGAAAAAGTTACTTACAACAGTTAAATAATACTACTTATTATTATATAAGGGCTTTAAGTTTACTCCAAGTTTCTTGATTTAAAGTATTTACTTGATATATAAACTCCATATGGTTTTTATTGCACTCATTATTTTGAAGTTTTTTAACTTGGTTCAAAACCTTCTTTTCTATATTTCTAATAGAGGAGATAAAATTATTAAAAGTTCTTTTACATAAGTATCGCACATAAAATACCTTAATTATTCAAATTTCAAAATTAAAATGAGTAAGATTTTAAAAAAATTTTGATTGTATATCTTAAATCTTTTTTTCAATTTTTATTAGAAGGGAATTTAATTAAACTTTATAATTAACTTTTAATAAGAATAAATTTTTAAGATTTTAGAAGCATTTGAAAGAAAGATCTCACATTGATTAATCAGAGAAAGAAAATATGGATTTTTTCATTTGAATATGCTGGCATTGCCAAAGTTGGAGGATTAGGAGAGGTTCCCGCCAATCAAGCAAAACAATTAAGCAATTTATATGATATCACTGTATTTTTGCCTTCACATGGACAATTAGAGAGATTGAAGCAGAGTTTAGAATATGAAAAGCTACCTTTTGCTTGTGTTGGGCTGGTAAATCCCTCTAATTTTGGAGTTTTAGAGCCAGAAACTAGTTATTCCATTTCATTTTTCAAATTTAAGATGGATAATGTGAATGTTATACTTCTTTCAGGCGGAAATTCATTCACAACTAAATTCTTAGATGATAAATCAGTATACAATCCCGATACAATTAAGGGAAAGATTTGTCTTTTTAGTCTTGGAATTAAGTGTTTTGTCGAATATCTAATCGATTTAAAGAATGAAGATTTACCCAATATAATACATTTACATGATTATCATGTAATTTTACCCTTTATTAGTATGAAACAAGTATTAGCTAAAAATGGGTTAGATGTTGCTTCAATAATTACTATTCATTTATTAACATGGCCCCGATTTGAGTTTGAATTTTATAAAGCATGTGGTATTGATAATACACCTATAAAAGTTCGATTACCTTCTGAATTTAAACAACTAACATTTGCAGAAATATTTACCTTGAATAGCGATATAGAAAAAGTACCTACTGTAGAAAAGATTGGTGCTATAATGTGCGATCTGGTCACAACTGTAAGTGAATCTTATTTAGTGTCAGATATAATTCCCAATTGCGGTCAAAATTTAATTGAATTTAAAGCTGATTTTGTATGGGATGGCTGTGATTGGAACTATGAAGAAATATATTTTAAAATCTTAGAATTACTTGGAAAAGAGATTTATGAGATATTACAAATTTCTCGTGATACGCAAATTAAAAGAAATGATTTTAAAAAATACTTGCTTGAATACAAAATTGAAAATTTAGTCCAAAGTCCCTTAATTAATTCTCAAAAAGTATTAGATACTATAAACGAAATATCGGATGGCAAAATTTTCATTAGAGATGGGAATATTAAGGCATTTTCGGAAGTTGGTCCACTAGCTATTACCACTGGTAGAATATCGCCTCAAAAAGGGTTTGAAACAATTTTTGAGGCAATACCAAGGATAATCAAAGAAATTCCTAATGCAAAATTTTTATTTTTAATTATACCAACTGATTATAGTCTCAATGAAATAAAAAATTATGCTACATATGTTAAGGAGTATCCAAATAATATTAGAATAATTTTTGGAGTAGCAACTGATATTTTCTACCTTACACACATAGCGGCAGATGTATACTGTGCTTTATCTCGTTGGGAACCTTTTGGAATAATGGCATTAGAAGCTATGGCATCTAAAATCCCAATAATTGCCACTAAAGTTGGAGGATTACAAGAAACTATAATTGATATGAGAATATATCCAGAAATAGGTACAGGTATTTTAATAGAAAAAGATAATTCATCTCAGTTTGCTAATGCATTAATTTCTCTTTTTAAAGCTGCCGAAGTAAGTGAAAAAGTCAAAGATTCTGAAGTTCATTCAATTTACGATACTGAAATATTAAAGATTGTTAATCAAATTCCTGATGAAATCATAAAATCTAGAGTTTTATTAGATCCTAATTATTATGATACAGTCAAAGAAAACTGTTTTAAAAGAGTGAAAAATCATTTTTCTTGGAAAATTGTTTCTAATAAGCTAATATATTTGTATTCTGAAATTCTAAAATTACATACTATCATTTAAATGGCGAAGAATTTTGATTTTGTCAAAGAGAACAGTGATTTCTTCTCTCATAACCACTTTTTTTTTCAATACTATTGGAATGGCAATATTTTCTTATATTCCACCTTATTTACTCGCATTAGAAAATGAGGGATTTATTGCTCCATTAGTTTCTTCAATATTTCCTTTAACAGCTACTATATTTCCCTCTTTATTAGGCAAAAGGTCTGATTTAATTCAAAATCGATCAGTTTTTTTTATCATAGGAACTATTGGCACTTCTTTAACACTTTTATTATTATTGTTTGTCAAGGAACTAATCTGGATAATTATTTTGCTATTTTTGTATGGTTTCTTTAACACTTGTTTTGGAATAATATTTATATTGTATCAAGAGGTGGTAGAAAATAATCCCAAATTAATTAGCTATTATAATGCGGCGGTCGTATTAGGTTGGTTTGCAGGTTCTTTATTTGGAGGAATATTTATAGATTTTTATGGAATTTTAAACATTATTTGGTTTTTATTGCCGGTTTCAGTTATAAGTATTGTTGTTTTACCTTTTATTAAAGAAGATAGAGAGATGATATTAGAACATTACGATATAAGAAGTAATCAAGAAGTGAATAATGATATTAAACAGCAAAGAAATAAAACAATATCAAAATCTATTTATTATGGATTATTCTTCAGAAATTTTGGAGTTAGACCAGTTATGGCATTATTTGCAATAACTATGAGCTCTTATTTGATTATGTATACTCAAATCGGATTTCTGATTGGCATCAATCCATTACTTCAATTTTTTCTAATGATCTTAATTGGTAAAATTATTAAAGATAAAAATCAAAAGATTATATTAGTAATCGGATATCTTTTAGGCGCTTTCACTTTATTTGGTTATGTTATTTCAATTGATTTCATTGGATTTTTATTTTACCAGAGTTCAGCTTCTTTTTCGTATGCAATGTTTTGGAATGCTACACAAATATATATTGCCCAGAGAACAACTCCAAAAAATAAAGGAAAATATATTGGATATGCAAATTCAAGTTTCTTTTTGGGAAGTTTCATAGGTGGTCTTATTTTTAGCTTTTTATCAATTAATAATGATTTTCATTTTGCAATGTGGTTCATGATAATTTTTCCAGTAATATCAGCGCTAATTATTTCTCTCAAATTAAAGATTGAAAAAACTTCAGAATCTTGAATTCCAAAACACATGTAAATTTTTGGTAATTTCGCCTTCTTTATCCGGTATAACCTTAAGTTCACTTCTTATCCAATCAGAAATCCACTTGTATTTGTCTTTAAATCGAGTATCCATGAAAATTATTGCTCCTTTATCTTTAATTTTTCGAATTGGTCGACCAGAAGCTTGATTTGCCCGTTGAACGGCAGGATAGAGATAAGCAAAATTCCAACCTTGTTTATTAAACACTTGATCATAATATTTAATTTTTGCATTAACTCTTGGAGTAGGTAAATGATAAGGAAAACCAGCGATTACTACCGAATTCATAAAATTTCCAGGGTAATCTTCCCCTTCCGAGTTTCTTCCTCCACAAACTCCTAGTAGAATAGCACCATTATTATTACTTTCTGCCATTAATTTAAAATTTTTTACTAATATTGAATTTTCTGAAGCAGATAAACCGGGTTCTTCTATAAATAATCTTTTATTATTTTTTCTAGCGACTTCTTCAATATTATTGGAAATTAATCCTTCTAAAACCTTATATGATGCGCAAAAAATTCCTGTATTTGCTGGAGTGCAATATAGAATTTCATCTATTTTTGCAATCATTTTTCTATACATTTGTGATGTTCTGTTTTTTCTGCGGGTATCAACACCATCGATTATTATAGCATTTATATTATCTTTTCTAAAAGGTGAGTTAGCAATAATAGCTTTGTATATTTTACCACTTTCTTTGAATCCTATTAAATTATTATAAACATAGGGATTAACAGTCCCTGAAAGGTTCAGGCAAGTAAAACAATCTTTTAAAATTGGTATAGTTATATCTCGAGGATCTAAGGCAACAATCTCTATTGAAACTGATTTACGTCCTTTAATTTGTTTTAAAGAATAGCAGAAAAAATAGTTCGGTAATAAATAAGTATTAAACCACTTAAGCCAAAATTCTGCCAACGCCCCAATATTATTCCTTGAAAATTCACCGTT
>JBHLKA010000153.1:0-6324 GCA_048887145.1 Candidatus Hodarchaeota archaeon | reverse complement strand
TCTTTTCTGGATCATCAAGCAGCAAGACTTGGAATACCTATTGAAGAATTTGGTGATTATGCAGTAAAATCTAAGAATCCCTTAAGCATTGCAGGCAGATGCACTGTTTTTGCAGAATCAGACATGATACATAAGCAAAACGCAGGATATAGTAAAGAAGATATCATTGCAGGACTATGTGATTCTCTTGTTCGAAATTATTTGAATAATTTGGCTAAAGGAAAAGAATTAGAAGAACCTGTTGTATTCCAAGGCGGTGTATCCTATAACCAGGGTATGATAGAAGCTTTTAAGCGCCATTTAGGGGTTAAAGTTATTGTACCAAAATATAATGTTCTTATGGGAGCATTAGGAATGGCGATACTTGTTAGAGATTATTATGTAGAGCATGAATATGAAACAAGCTTTAGAGGTTTAGAAGTTGCAGAAATCGAATTTAAAACCTCTGCCTTTAACTGTGGTGATTGTCCAAACAATTGCGAAATTGTTCAAGTCAAAATACCTGAACAGGGTGACAAGGTTATTGCTAGATGGGGTTCTAGATGTGGCAAATGGGACAATTTAGCTTAAAAAAGAGGTGTATTAGATAAATTGACAGAATTTATTAAAAATTTAAAGGAATTAGGGGAAGAATTCCTCGAAACCTTACAACATAAGACTAAATTATCAACTATATTTGATATTTTTTTAGAAAAAGTAATTCCGACATTTGTTTCTGAAAAGGAATTGAAGGAATATTATGAGAGACGAATGGAGGAAGTTAATGATTTTGTAGATAAATTATAAAAAAAAAAAAAAGTGTAAAAAATGGCAGAAATAACTCAAGAACCAGAACCAGAAATAAAGGGAAAAGATAAACTTTTAAGTAAGGAATTATTGAATGATGTTTTATATGCTTCAGTTAAAGGACTTAGTTGGGCAGGCTTATCACTTTTTACGGACTTAAAAATTGATGGAAAGGAGAATATTCCGCTTAGGGATAAAGCAATATTAACAACTATAAGCGACAATGCTTTAAGGGACATGGCAATAATAAGCCAAGTATCTGGACGTAGGATTCATTTTATGGTACATCATAAATTAATGAGCCATCAGATCTATGGACCTCTTTTAAAGGCACTTGGTATGTTCCGTAGTACTTATGATAAAGAGGACACTGAACCAATTGATAAAGTATTTCATTATCTTAATGAAGTTGGGGACCTAGTGGCAATGACACCTGAATCGAAATTGGATCCTGAGACTCAGTTAAAAGCGATGGCAGGGATTATTAAATTTGCTGTTGCTGGAGGTGCTCCTATTATTCCATTAGCAATTTATACGGAAAAGACAAAACTGTTCAACATGTTTAGCGTAGATGGAATACGTGTAAAAGTTGGAACTCCACTAAAGGTCGAAAAGCACTTAAATCGTGATAAATTTAGAGCTCAAAGATACGAGTTAGCAGAAGACATCCTTAAAATCATTGAATCCTTAAAATTAGTTCCAGAATTTGAATAAAAAAAGTGAGCTATGAAATGGAGAATAATCAAGATTCAAACATTAACGAGATTCAAGAGTATATAGATGATTTAGATGCCAAGTTAGAAAAGAAAAAAGAAGATTTAGTTAGTACATTAAGTTCTGATGAATTTCTCAATAAAAAAAGTAAGCAACAGTTTGAAATAATTGGAGATTTATTTTATAAATCCATTAAAAATTTCTTTGATATTGGATTTAAGCTTGCTAAGAATTTAAACTTAGAATTCCTTACTGACGAGAAAAAGGGAACAGTTATATTTAAAAAAGAGTAATTTTGATTACATTAGGCTTTTGAATTCTTTAATTTTTTTTATTCCAATGAATGTAAATCGACCATTCAAAAGTCTTTCCTTTATAAGCACCATCACATGTTCCTGTAAGTTTAAATCCATTTTGTTCGTGCCAATAGACAGAAGCTTTATTTGCTATAGGAACTTTCACAATAAACGAAACTATAGGATCTGCTAATTCTTCTAAAGCTTTATTTAAAATGGCTGTTCCTATTTTCTTTCGTTGAAATTTAGGAATAATACTTATTTGATCTAAATAGGCAAACTTCTTATTTTTACTCGTTAATAAGTTCTTTGCCAGAGCATCTTCAATATGTAAATTAATTGAAGTATCGCGAACAAACTTAACATCAGTCTCATCTTTGTAGAGTGTTGCAAACCCAATAACGTTTTTATATTTATATTTCGCAATATAAACGTCAACAGTAGGATCTTCAATTAAATTTTCATAGTACTCCACATCTACTTTTTTTCTTAAAAATCCTTTTTTTTCTAAACGAACTCTTTCCTCTTCAGATAAATCGTCAAAATTTTCGATTTCAACTAAATTTTTCATTAAAACTCTATGTATACCACCGGCATCTTTAATACTAGCCAAACTTATAATTAGTTCTGAATCATTTGGATTAATTTGTTTGATTTTCAAGATATAGACAATAATGATTTTAATCAAAAAAATGTATTTGGTTTTTGGACAATAAAGATGGATAAATTTTTTAGATAAAAGGGAATTTTAATATTATTCAAGATTTTATTGATTTTAACAAATAATCATCTAAAAAAAAATGATAAATCTCTTAGAAGAGGAGTATAGTTTTAAGGCGACTCTTGTCTTTTGGAAATTTTATGAATTAGGACTCTATTTTAGTCTTCCAGACATAAGAGAATTTTTGGAAAAAGAGAGTTCTTATAAAGTCTATAAGGATTACCATTGCGCAATCAAAGAAGAGACAACAGGAATCAAGTGTCATCAACCTCTAAAGTGGATTTCTAGTCAATCTCATTTATATGCCCCTGTTTGTTTTAAAATCGGAAGAGACAGATTTTCTTGCTCAACTACGTCTCACATTAAGGGTAAAATCAGATTAGAAGGGCATATTCATTATGGGTCTGTTTTGGTAATACATTGTGATTTGATTTTTGATAATTATCATACCATTGAAGATTTTATTGAAATATCAAAACCAGAGAATATAATTCTTGAAAATACTGGAAGATATATAACTGAAAAATTTTTAGAAATAAGAGATGATGTCATTGAATTACTAAAAAAAGGAGATTTTGCTGATAAACCGAAATTAGAATCTGTCTTAGAGCCTTGGCATCATACATGGATAATTTGGGATGCTAAACCAGATTTCAATCGAGCGGATTATCGTTTTATAGGAAAGCAAATTGGAAAAAATGCACATTATACTATAGGACTTACAATGCGAACTGATAAGTACCGAGAACTAGATCCAATTGCATATAGGGACCAAATAAATTTGAAGAATCTTTCCCCTTATAAGGATGAATTTGTAATGATTACGCATGCAGGAAATGTCGTTATTCCTGGATCTGGGTTGTTAGATCCAAATTCAATGAAGAATTTAATGATTGATACAATCTTTGCTCCCGAGGTTGGAAATGTACAACGCTTCCTCATACTTATGCATATGGAAAATATTTTAGTTGTTGCTGAAAGATTTGATGAAATTATCTCAGAAACTCGGGTAATGGAAGAACATTTAACCCTAAGAGTTAAAATTGATAGATTAGAGAAACTTGAAACTGAATTAAACCGAATTATCCTTGAATTGAATAAAGATATAATTATTTCAAAAATTACCAGATTATTATTTACAAGTACGTTCAAGACAAGCATGTTCAATGAACAAATTGACAAATTAGATGGTTTTACATTTTCAAAAGCAACGGATGATGTTATTTCCAGAATAAGAAAAACACTAAATAGACAGAGAAATACACTTAATACTAAGTCTTCAGCGATTGAAAATAAGTTTCTGGCGATACTTAATTACCTTGCTCTATTTGAATTGGCTACTTTAGTGATTTCATTAGCCTTAGGGGATATTTTTGCAGAACAGATTGCTGGTTTTGGTATAATACAGATTATTGTAGCATTATCTATAGTCATAATAGCAATTATATTATTAAGGATACAAGAGAGGAAATTGTAACAGTTAAAAAGAAAGAGATAAAAATGGTTGAATTTATCAAAATAGAGGGAAATCATGCTGAAAGGGGATTCCAACAGGGAAACCAATTGAAAGATAAAATTCATAACATGTTTGATATTGTATTCCATTCAAAAATGTTTTCAGAAGTGACCTCTAAACTAATACCACTTTCAATCGTTAAATTCGCTTTGGGTTTTATGGGTAAGAAGAATATAAAGAAGCCCTTACAGCAACTTCTTCCTAATCAGTTTGAAAAAATGATGGCATTAATAAAAGGAGCAAAAATAAAAAAAGGAATTATATATGGAGCGCATTTTATCGAAATCATGTCAGGTGATCCTAAGTCAATTTATAAAAATCCTCCAATTCAAGCATGTTCAATGATATTTGCTCTCCCTGAAGCTACATCTGATAATTCAATGATTTTTGGGCGTAATTATGATTTTCCCAATGTTCTCCAGCCATTCCAAATAGTTCGTGAAGAAATACCTGAAAATGGTTATAGAAATATAAATTTCACTCAATATCCTCTAACAGGTTGCCACATGGGAATGAATGAGAAGGGATTAGCAATTGGTTATAATTATGGTCGCTCATGGAAAAAGGACCCGCTTGACTTTAGATTAAAAGGTATTCCTGGCACCTTCATAGTACAAGAAGTTTTAGAAACTTGCGCAGAAACTCAAGAAGCTGTTGACTTTATTGTTAAATTTACTGGCCGTGCAAATGGATGTCATTATGGACTTATAGATGCTACAGGAGACACATGTGTAATTGAAACTACTAGTACACGACATGCTATTCGGCGACCCGAAAATAATATTTTAGCTCATACTAATCATTATCAAACTCAAGAACTGAAAAATGCTAATTTACCGGAATATGTACGATTCAAAATGGATGATATGGATATTTCGCCTATAGAATCTCCTATAAGACGCTATAACAGAGAAATTGAGCTATTAACAAAATACAATGGTCAAATTACGATGGATATAATAAAAGAGATTTTAGCTGATCATGATAATAGGGAGCCAGATGATTTTACAGTCTGTACACATGGACCCTCTGCTGGAACCTTAGGTTCTATAATCCTTTTTCCACTTAAAAAAGAATTCTGGGTCACTGATAGTCATCCATGTAATTCTAAATATGAGAAATTTATATTATAAAAAAAATTAGAATAAGTTTTTAAATCATTTAATATCTGGTTCTTGTTGCTTGAATCCGGAGCTTAGCTTTTGTATTCTCTTTCTCATCTTGCAATATAAAATATTGTGTTTTTGAGGGTAATTTAATTTCAAATTCTTGTTCACACACAGTATGATCTTTTTTCAAATGATCTCGTTCCCTTAAAATTACTTTTATGTATTCTACAGCAGGTTTATCTACCCGAACAGTTTTAAATTGAGACCATAGCGACATATCTGCTTTTGAGGTAAATTCTTGATTTCTTTGTAATTTAATAGTTCCCTTATTTGGCCATCTAGCCTTGAACACCTTAGGTCCATCTACTTTAAAATAAAACTCTCCTCGCCAGCCAAGTATATCATAATCTTTAAGTGTTTTTAAACTCATTAATTCTATACTGATTAAATAACGCTCTTTTTCTTCTCCTACTTGATCTTGCTCAAAAGTTTGATCTTTCGCATATGTTTTCTTAGATTTAGCATAATAACGCCTTGGAATTTTATTTTCACCTTTTTATCGAATTTATTTATCAAATATTTTTTAAATTTTATATAGTGTAAGGATATATATTCTTTTCAATTAATCTAATAATAATAGATAAATAATAGCATGTTCAATATTATGGATTAATGGAGAGATTAGTTATATTTTTTAAACCTTGGAAATTTTAATAAAGTATTCATATGAATAACTTTTAGGAGAGATTTGAGTGTCCCAAGAGAGTTTTTATAAGGAAATTTCAGAAGCCATTGTCAGTTTAGATAGAGACAAAGCAATTAGTTTAGCAAAGAAAGCCATAGAACAAAATATGAACTTATTAAGTGTGGTTGAAAAGGGATTTGGGGCGGGTATACGTCGTATAGGTGATTTATGGGAAGAAGGAGAATTTTTCTTACCAGAATTGATGCTTGGAGGAAATATTGTGCAAGAATCAATGGAACTTCTATTACCTCATTTAAAAGCAAATAAAGAAGATATTATATCAGGAAGAGTTGTAATAGCTACAATAGAGGGAGATATACATTCAATTGGTAAGACTATAGTAGCAACTATGTTAAGTGCGAATGGTTTTGAAGTATATGATTTAGGTGCTGATGTTCCTGCTGAAAAAATTATTAATACTGCTCTTGAGAAAAAAG
>JBHLKA010000152.1:0-6328 GCA_048887145.1 Candidatus Hodarchaeota archaeon | reverse complement strand
TTTCATTACTTATAATGCTTTGATATTAATATTTCTTTTTTCACAATGCTTATAAAATTCAGTATTAGACCTTTAATAATAGCTAATTTTAATCTCTGAATCATATATTTATAATATCCTTCAATTTTTAAGTTTATATAAATAAAAAATTTAATGATTTATAATGGAAAATCAATATGCAAGACAAAGAATGATTAAAGATATTACTGTTGAGGATTCACGTATCCAAGTTACTGCTTATGTTAAGGAGATTTTAGATGATAATTTTATTATTTTAGATGATAAAACAGGAGAAATAAAGGTAAACCTTAAAGATGTAGATTTTGCATTCAATAAAGACGATTTAGTAAATGTATTCGGATTTTTAGATATCAAAATCGATGGAGAAAAAGAAATCGAAGCAGAAATTATCCAAGATATGACCAACCTTAATTTTGCTTATTATCAAAAAATTTATGAGATTAAAAAAACTCTAATCTAAAAATCTCTGTATTTCCAATGTGTATCCATTAGGACTTTTAAAGAAAAAGTGATAAATATTAAACTTAGAATTTATTTTAGGTGGAACCTAAAATTTTTTTAGAAGTTAATAATTAGCTAATTTAAATAATTCTATCTCTATTAAAATGGTTGATTTTTGTCCTGACTGTTCAAGTCTTTTAAGAAAGAGAAATAGAGAAGGTATAATCTACCTAATTTGTAAATGTGGATATCAAAAAAAATTAGAACCTAATGAGAGTTCTATCAAACAAACGGTTACAAAAAAGAAGAAAGCCCTAGAAAAAAATTTATTAATTATATCTGAAAAAGATAGAATTTCTGTACATCCTAAAGTAAGCAAAATTTGTCCTAAATGTGGAAATACGGAAGCTGAGGCTTGGCAAAGGCAAATAAGAAGTGCGGATGAACCAAGTACGTCTTTTTTTAAATGTATTAAATGCAAGTATACCTGGAGAGAAAATTAAATTAAAAATCTATTTCCTATTTTTGATTAAAAATATTATTTAGCTATATATCAAAATTCGTAAAAGAGTGGTTTCACGAATAAATAACACTAATAAGAAATTTAACTTTAAGAGAGAACTTCTAAAATTTTAGTAAGAATTCTAGCTTTACCGCCCGTAGATTGTAATAAAGTTTTTCCACAAACTAAACATTCTACATCTGTGGCAGCACATCCAAAAATTATTTGCTGATTACCACAATTTAAACATTTTACTCGTAAAAACCTGCTTTTTGGTTGCGGAATCAATTCTTTTGGTCTACTTTTTCTAGGCATTTAAAATCACTTTTTAAACTTCTTGCAATTCTAATCTTTTTACACGATAAGATTTTGCATAATGTTTTTTCCCACATTCACTACATTCCAATAATGGAGTGGTTTTTTTATTAATTTTTGCATTTTTATGGAATATTTCTTTTGGAAAGGAACCATATCCTTTTTTCTTCCTTTCTAATCTCCGTCTTCCTTGATTTAACATGCGTTCTTTTCCCTTTTTATAAGTTGATACATTATGTTTCGTATGTTGACGACAATTTTTACAATACCTTTGTACAGTTCGAGGATATTTCATCTGTTCTGACCTTTATCGTTTAGAATAACACAAATAATTATTTATAAATTTTAAATTTTATTAGTTCTGATTAATTTCTTAATGAATTGAGTATTATTTAATAAAAAAGAATTTATAGTTTTTATTCATAATTTTAATAAAACTTTTATTATGGATTTATATGTTTAAAGAGAAATTTCATGAAGGTATAATAAGTGCTAGAGATTTTAATCGTGAAGATATTGAATATATCTTAAATCAGGCTAGAAAGATGGTTCATAATGATAAAAGCTCAGATCTTCTTAAAGGAAAGATTTTAGCTACTTTATTTTTTGAACCTTCTACACGAACTCGTTTAAGTTTTGAATCTGCAATGCATAGATTAGGAGGGCAAGTGATAGGATTTTCCTCAGCAAAAGTATCATCAATAAAAAAAGGGGAAAGTATTGCAGATACAATTCGAACAGTAGAAAATTATAGTGATTGCATTGTTATTAGACATCCTTTAGAAGGAGCAGCAAAATTAGCGGCAAAATTCGCAAGAATTCCGATTATCAATGCTGGGTCCGGCAGTGGTGAACATCCTACCCAAGCTTTATTAGATTTACTAACTATAACCGAGGAAGGTAAAAAGTTGGATGGTTTAAATTTGGGAATCATGGGAGATCTAAAATATGGAAGAACTGTACATTCTTTAGCAATTTTGCTCTCAAATTATGATGTAAATATTTATTTCATAAGCCCTAAAGAATTAATGCTTAGAAATAGGGACAAGGAATTCTTACGGCAAAGACAAGTTAAATATAAAGAGATAGAGAAATATCGAGAGATTTTGGATGTTTTAGATATATTGTATGTAACAAGAATACAAAAAGAAAGATTTGCTGATGTTGAAGAATATGATCGTGTTAAAGGTTTCTATATATTTACAAATGAAGATCTTAAGGTTACTAAGGATAATTTTAAAATTATGCATCCTTTACCAAGATTGTCAGAGATTTCCGCTGAAGTAGATAGCTCGAGTAAAGCAATTTACTTCAAACAAACTTATTATGGAATCCCCATGAGAAAGGCTATTTTAGCTGAGCTTTTATCAAATTAAAAAGAATTATACAAAATTAAATGCAGTCAATTTTGATTTAACTAAATAATCAATTGTACTTCTTATTGAAGATTTGTCTTTATTCAAATTATAGCTAAAAATTGCTCCACCATTAATTATTCTTTCGAATTTCTTAAAAATTGAAACTTGCCTTTCAATTGATAAATTTGATTCTTCTCTTATAATATTCATCGAGTAACCTTTAGATTTTAACCCTGGTGGGGCAAGAATATTATTTGATGATGCATTTAAATAATCATCGCTATGTGGTTGGCTTAAAATGTAATTTTCTTCCTCATCTTGAGCTGCTTCTTTAATTATTTGTTTTATAAAAGAGATTATCTTTAAAGCAAATTTTTGACTTGTATCAATCCGATCAAGTTCGATTCCACAATGTACTTTAATAGCTTGATTTAATCCAAAAAATGATACAGATTTTAAAGAATTCTTCAGCCAATTGGTTTCATTCTCATTAAAAAAGTTGCTTATTATTTTATTCCAGTCATTTAATGAGTTTAATTTTTTATAGATTAATTTATTTTTAATTTTATAGATTTCAAATAATTGATCTAATCTTTCTTTAGTAAGACTAAAAAATTTATCATCATTTTGATTACTTTGTAAAGCTATTGAATGCAAATTAATTAAGATTTTGTCTAATATTATTTGATTGTTTTTAACATCACAATTATCATTTGATTTTATGTTTATAATTGAGGAATTCATTAAATTTGAGTTTTTATTATAAAAAATGAAGTAATTTTTAAGTTTTGGAATAATTCTTAAAAAGTCAAATTTAGCTCCATTAAAATTCGGATAATTAAATAATATTAAGGGAAATTGATATTTAAATCGTGAATCTATCATTGAGCTTAAGGTTGTGAAAAATTGATGATCTAAATCGTTAGTGAGTTCACTAGAAAATTCCAGCGTAAAAGAGCATTTTGACTTTAACATCTGATTTAATAATAAGCTAAATAAGTTAGAATTTTCATTTTTAATATCAAGAATAGGGAGAAAACACTTATTAAAGCCACCAAATAGAATATCTTTTGAAAAATATGGCTTAAATTGATAAATAACGTCGAAAAATTTTAAAATTAACCTCAAACAATCAGAGATTTTACATATTTTATTGGATTCAATCTTATAGGCCTCCTGAATAAATTTTAATATTGACTTTGTAGTTATATAAAACCCTAATGGTCTCAAACTCCAATAGCTCAAATTAATAAGTGCTAATTCTCCAGACAAATACAAATCAGCTAAATCATTTGGAAGAAGATTTAATAGAAGAAATTGTTCAGAAACATCAAATCCTAATCTTTTTATAAATTGTTCGGGATTAACAAGATTATCTTCAAATAATTTAAATACTTCATATGGAGGTGTTCCTAATCGAGTTAGTTTATGTCTTATTCTTTCCAAACCATTTTCCAATAGTACAACATTAATATATTCTCTCATTAAAGGAGCTGTTAAGTATTCAATATTAGTTTTTGAAAGGCGTTCTTCAACTTCTTGTGCTATTTGTTTTGCTTGAAAACCCTCCAATTCACCTTCTTTAATTAGGTATTCTTGAATTTTATTGATATTAAATGGTTCTTTTGAATATTTAGACGTTCTAATCATTAATATCTTATTTTGAGCATTAAGAATCTGTTCCATTGAGAGAATATTTTTTAGAATTTTTTTCCCGAGAATTGTGATTTGATAACCATCTTCTAAGGATTCAATTAGTTTACTTTCTTTAAGAGTTTTCAAATGAAATGATAAGTTTATTGTACCTTGATTTATATCAGAGATTTCCTTTTGAAGTATAGAATAAGATAGAGGAATTAAAGAATTATTCAATTTCTTTAAGATATCAATCCTATTTTTCTGACCTAATATCCGTAAATGTTTTTCTAACAACACAGATTTTTTGTCGGCTCCCAATTTATGATTAAAATCATTTTATTTCTTTCAAAGTCGTTAACCAAATTATGATTTTATCGATATATAAAAATTTAGGAACAGACTGACTCTGAAATCAATTCTGATAATATAGGGGTGATATTTAATAAAATTTTTTGATCAAAAAATTATTCTAAATAAAGAGTAACATAAAATAATCATAAAAGAAGATATAAATCTTTTTTTTTATATTTAGAATAAGTTAATTATTAACAATTTCATACTATATTATCTGGCAGAAACTGCTATTCTTTCAATTTCATCTTTCCTTTTCACAGCCCTCGAATCTTGACTATTATCTGCCGCTAAGATTAATTCTTGAGCTATATTCTCTTCAAATTGTCTCACATTTGAATGGGATCGTGCGCCTATTGCTTGGACTAAATATTTTATTGCTAAGTCAACTCGACGTTGGGGCGAAATGTCTACTGCTGAAGCATAACTTATTCCACCTAATGCTATTCTCGTCGTTTCCTCTCTTGGAGAAGTATTACAAATTGAATCGACTAAAACTTGAATGGGATTATTACCTGTGTTTAATTCGATTAATGTAAATGCATTTTTAATACTTGTCAGTAATTTGCTCTTTTTCCCAGAGCTATAAGAACTTTTATGCCCCTTTATTTTGCTTCCAATAAATCCAGGGGCCAATAATCGGTTAACAAAACGCTCAACAATAGAAACTTTTGAAGTTTTCCAAAATCTCTTGTGTTCATGTTTACCTGCCGAATGAGGAATTATTACAGGCTTTAAGTTGACATATCGCTCTAAAGTCCAGTCCTTAATTTCGACATCTTTATATGACCATTTATTAAATAATTTAATGTCTTTCTTAGCTTTACTCATTAATAATTTCCTCCTTAACGCATTGGCTTTTCCTTAATCCCTTTAATAAGTGCATCTAAGGAGACTCCATTTACCTTAACTACTTTATATCGAACTCCTGGAAGATCACCCACTGAACGTCCTTTTGCTCCACCAATTCCTTCAAGAGTTACTCTATCATGCTCTTCAATAAAGTTAAGAGCACCATCTCCCGGGAGGAATGCTGTTACACCTTTTCCATTTTTCTTTAATTGTACACGCACACATTTCCGAATAGCAGAGTTAGGTTGTTTGCTTTCCCGTCCAACTTTTTGTAATACAATACCAATTGCTTGAGGAGCTCCTTCAAGTGGGTCAACTTTCTTCTTTAATTTTAATTTTTTCCGTTTATATTTTGTTTTAGACCACCTAAGTTTTTTCCGGTTTAATCTGAGTTTCCTTCCTGCATATAGTCCCTTCGGTTTGCTCATAAAAATCCTTTTCTGTTTTAACTATTAAAATAATATTAATTATAATAGTAAAAAGAATACCGCTTTAAACTTAAAATTTTTGGATAAGGAATAGTAAAGTTTTAGTTTTTAGTGTTGATTATCACATTATCTACTTCAAAATGGCGTAGAACAAGCTCTTTTATTTTTCTTATCATTGAGCCTTCTTTACCTATAGCTTTCCCGCGATCTTGAGGTCGTACTGAGATAATAACGGTTTTCTTTTGATTCTTATTTTCTCTAATTTCAATATTTTGGACTTTTATGGAGTTTTTTGAAGTATTTAATACATACTGGATGAATTCTTCAAGTTTATCAGACCATGGAATTACATCGATTTTTTTTTGTAATTTAGCCATCAAATCTTTTACATGTTCTCCAGCTTTACCAATTGCTTTTCCAAC
>JBHLKA010000151.1:0-6416 GCA_048887145.1 Candidatus Hodarchaeota archaeon | reverse complement strand
CCAGATGATTTTAAAAAGCATATGAAAATAGCTAATTTAGTGGATGGGAGAAGGATTTTTGATTATGATGAGTTTAATAAATCGCTTCCATTCAGAGCAATAGGTCGCACAAATTTAGAGTAATTATATGTTTCTTAAATATATTTTTTGAAATTATTTTATTTTACAAAATTTTATAAAATTCTTTTAGATATAATTAAATTTATTAAAATCTTCTTATACTATTTTTTTGGAACGGGAACTTGAATTAAGAATAAATTAAAGGAAAAGAGGAAGTAAATATGTTATGCAAATCTTCTTTTAATTACAAAAGGTTAATTTATCTACTTGCCTTAATAATTTTATTTTGTTCGTTTTTCTATCCAATCCTCTTTACTAACTCTGATTTAATCGATAGAACAGATAAATTACCAGATGATCAATTATCAAAAATCGATTCCTCTAGTTTAGATCCCCCTTACATCGAGAGCTCAACAATTACAAAGGAAACATTCGGGGTTTATAATTTTGATGTGGATATGCCTTCTGTTCGACCCGATGGAGATTTATATATAGCTCAAATTGCTATGGATGATGATGCACTTTTCAGTTCGACTCCAAGTGGTTGGACAGAAATTGAAAATGGGATTCGGAATGGTATAGGTCCTGATGTTCGCTTCGCTACATATTGGAGAATAGGAGATTCAGAGCCTGTAAGCTATACATGGAGTTGTTCGACACCGAGATTATGGATTGGGGCAATACATCGCATAAGTGGTTTTGACTCTAACAATCCTATCCATATTTCAGGTATAATAACAGGTGAGAGTGCATATCCAGTTGCTCCTTCTATTACAACTACAGTTGACGATTGCTTAATTCTTCGCATGTTTGGAGCAGATGACAATAATATATACTCATTTTATTGGCCTTATGGTACTACCCCTATTTTTCAAGATAATTGTGGATTTGATTCAGTAATGAGTGCTGCTGCTTATCATATTAAAGATACTGCTGGTTTCATTAATAATGCTCAATTTAGAATGTCTTATTCGGCAAGATGGGTTGGTATCTCAATTGCGATTGCTCCACTACCAGATATAACACCTCCTACATATTCAAATTTAGTTGAAAGTTCAGATCCTTTAGAGTTAGGGGATACTGAAATTATAAATATTAATGTTACTGATCCTTCAGGTATTAGCCATGTTTTAATCGAATTTGAAGGATTAAACCATACCATGACAAATGTTAGTGGAGATATGTGGGAATATAATTTATGGAAACCTAATAGCATCGGAATTAAATCTTATACTATTTGGATGAATGACACCAGTAATAATTGGAATTTTACCACTGGGTCGATTAGTGTAATAGACACTACTGCGCCAACTTACTCCGATCTAATTGAAAGTGCAGATCCTTTACAATTAGGGCAAAATGAAACTATTACTATTAAGGCCTACGATATTCCTGGTACAGGGATCAATCAAGTCCTCTTAGAGTATCAAGATGGTTTAGATTTCAAAAACCACACTATGAAATCTGCGGGAGTAAACACGTGGAGTTGGAATAATTGGATGCCATCTTTGGGAATACATTCCTATAAAATTTATATAGAAGATATAGAAAATAATTGGAATGTCACAAAAGTTTATAATATAACTGTTATCGATACCACTGGCCCAGTAGTTGGAAATTTATCTAAAACTACAGAATCTTTAGAATTGGGTGATAATATTACCATATATATAGATGCTGTTGATGAACAAGGAGTTTCAACAGTTTTAATCAAATTGGAGAATATAAATTATACTATGATTTATGTTATTAATCATACATATAAAATTACCTGGACTAAAAATTCAGTCGGTATTGTGATATTTACCATTTACGCAAATGATACTGAGAATAATTGGAATTCATTAACTAGCAGTTTTGATATTATAGATACAACTAAACCTGCTTTTGTCTCACTTACGGAGAGTCAAGATTTGTTAGAATTAGGAGAAACTGTTACTATTTCTGTTAATGCAACCGATCTCGCAGGGATAAAACAAGCTAAAATTGCTTATGCAGGACATAATTATACAATGTGGAATATCCCACTCGGCGGAGAAACTTGGTTATATGATATCTGGACACCTCAAAAAACTGGTATTCATTTTTATACAATATGGATTGAAGATAAAAATAATAATTGGAATTTCACGATTGGAAACATAACTGTTCAAGATACTATATCTCCTGCTTTCTTTAATTTGACAGAAAATTACGATCCTATTGAATTGGGAGAAGATTTAATAATCACAATCATTGTATCTGATTTATCAGATATAAAAAGAGTGTTAATAGAATTTGAAAGTGAAAATCATTCGATGGTGAATATTGGAGGAGATCTTTGGCAATATGATTCATGGAGGCCTGATCTAGCTAATAACTATTCATATACAATTCATATGATAGATAACAATAATAATTATAACTTTACAAAAGGGTCAATCAAATTTCAAGATACAATTCCACCTGTTTTTTCGAATTTGATTGAAAATGCGGATCCTTTAGAATTAGGTGATACGGCAATCATTACGATTAATATAGACGATATTGGAGGAATTAATCGGACTTTAATAGAATTTCAAGGATCGAGCCATAATATGACCAATCTTTATGGGAGTTTTTGGCAATATAATTCCTGGATTCCTAACAATTGGACTATTTATCAATATAAGATTTATATGGAAGACCGAAGTGGTAACTCAAACTTTGTTATAGATAACATTACTGTTCAGGATACTACACCACCTGCACCTCCCATAATAACGAATGCTCCAAGTGGCGATGTAAGTGGTACTTTAATGTTCGACTGGCAAGATGGTAGTGATCCATCGGGTATATCTTCCTACATCTTGATTATCGATAATGAATCAGATCCTTATGCTAAAAGTGGTTTTGTGTGTAGTTTTAACATATTAAATAATGGATCTGAAAGTAGTTTTTTTGAATTAACTGAACCTCTTGTTAATGGTAGATATTATTATTTTTTGTATCAAATTGACGGAGTAGGTCATCAAAGCGAACATACTATGGGGACTTTTAATATTATTTCAGTTGGAGATCCAGGCTTAATGAATTTAATTATCATATCAGTAATTTTGGTGAGTATAATAGGGGTAAGTTTGACAATTATTATAGCTAGAAAAAAATTGAAAAAAGAAATATTACCTCCTCGTAAAAAAATTCCTCTCAAAACAATAATTTCTCATATAAATAAAATTTCAAGCTCAAAACCGTCTTCTGTGAAAAAAGGTGCTTTAGAAAAGAAGGTGGGTTACACGTCCGAGAAAACGTTAAATAAGAAGATATCAATCGATGAGGATACTCTTAAAAATCGAATTGACAGAATTAGACTATTTGGTATAGAATTATTTGCAGAAGGTGCATATTTAGAAGCTCAAAAAGAGTTTGAATTTGCCGAAAAAATACTTTTAAAACTGGGTAGAAAAGAAGAAGCTCTAGAATTTTTAGATTTGCATATTGGAATTAAAGAATTAGTTGAAGAACGCGAAAAGAAATTAAAACTCTTGGAAAGTGAGAAATTAGAAGAAGATACGCTATCATTATTTGACGTATATAATGATTTAATCGAATTATCGTTAAGATTAAAAGATGTTGATATGGCAGATATGTATCAATCTGAATTAATTCAATTATTCCAATCAGATAAATTAAAATTGAAGGATTTAGAATATAAAAGATTTATTTTATACAAGGAAGCAAATTCTTTAATTGATGAAGCGCTTTTTGAGAAATCAATAAAGCTTTATGAAAAATGTAGAAAAATATCCGAACTTTTAGTAAAATTAGGAAGAGAAAATGAAACTAAAAATATAGAAAAGTTTAAGACCATAATTAATGGATGTTTAAAAAAGGCATCTCAATCAAATAATAATAGGAGTGAATCATGAAGAAAATACCTGGCACTTTATTCAATTTAGGAATAACCAGCTCAAAAGAGGATAAATTTAATTTAAGTATTTGGTATAGAGAACAGTTAGTATATGAAAAAACAGGTTTAATTAAGGAATGCATTACAAATGAGATTCAGTTCTTCTTTGAAAGTAAAAATTTAATAATTCCACGTAATAGGATAGAATGGCTTGTAAAAGAAGAATTAAAAAGTATTTCTCCCGATACCGATATTAGTTTTATTGAAGGGACTGTATCTACGATCCTTGAGGATTTTCAAAAAACACCAACTGAGGAGATGAAGAAAATCGTACTTATAGGACTTTCAAATGCAGGAAAAACTTGTATCTATGAACGTGTATTTGAAGGGAAGAAACCCTGGGAACTTCTACATTCAGCAGCAACTAAAGGAATCGCCTATAAAGAATATAATATCGGTTCGATGTCTAAGCCAATGATATGGGACTTAGGAGGTCAACAACAGTATCTTGATGAATATCATGGAGTTCTGAGGGAAAATATTTTCAAAAAAGCGTCTATATTATTGTATGTTGTTGATGTGACTGACGTGGAACGATTTGAAAAAGCAAGGATAGAATTTGAATGGAGCGCTAAACAAATTCTTGCTTTTAATCCTACAGCAAAATTAAATATATTTTTACACAAAATTGATCTCATTAATGACAAAGAATCAGTTTTAACATACTTAAAGGATTTTTTTTCTCAAAATATTTCACATGAAATATCTTTTCATAAAACCTCTATTTTTGGACAAACATTGTTTTCTGCGTGGAGTGAAATTATAAGAGATATTTCACCAAAATCGACCTTTATAAATTCAATATTGAAATTATTAAAAAATCATCACGGAGTTAAAGATGCAGTATTACTTGATAAGTCAACGGGTTTAGCATGTGGTTCAACTTTAGAGCCGTCTGATGAAGATATTGTCATTGGGATGTTATCATTACTAATAGTAACTATAGATAAAGTAACTAATGAAATGAGTTTAAAACGTTTTAAAGAATTTAAATTGAAAACAGATTCTAATTATGTTTTCTTAAGTAATGTAAATAAAGATCTGCTATTAGTTATTATTTTAAATTCTCCTAACTTTACAAGAGAAATCTTGAATGAAATTGAAGATATAGGGAAGCAAGTTTCAGATCAAATTAAAAGTTTATGGAACTAATAGGAGGAATATTAAAAAATTGCCAAAAGGAGTTTTTTTATTAATTCACGACGAAATAAAAGGTCCAGAAATCAAATGTTCTTATTACACAAGCCCTATAAATTTACCTCAAGAATTTATTTCTAAACTCTACATGTCACACGCAGGATTTAAATCATCGTCACATCTTGAAATTAAGTTAAGGCATTATAGAAGTGTTTCATGTTTCACGGGAAATTTAGATCGTAGAAGTCAAATGGAAGGTATTTTAGGCGTTATCTTTGAAGAAAATGAGACCTTTGATAATTTAGACTTATTTTTACAACGTAATTTAATTTATGCGATAAATAATGCTAATAATCAAACAATGAAAGAGATTTTTTCAAGCAAACTACTTGAATATCTTGAATTAAATAAACTTATTGAAAAGGTTGAAATTGAAAATGTTAAAGAAATTTTTTTTCTACAAGGAGATGATAAGTTTAAATCTTCTCCACTTAAAATTGGAGAAAAACTCGTATCTAATTCTGAAATGATTGAAATTTATCGTAAGATTATGGAAAAACAAGATATTCCCCAATATCAATATGATAAATTAGATTTAAAAGGACAGGATAATATATTTGTAATTTTTAAGGTTAATCAATCTAGTTCGGATATTGAAAAAATAATTAAATTAATAAAACCATACTTAGAAAATTATTATTTTTATTCATTAGAGATTTTAGCTTTATGTCTCTTGCCTTCAATTATAGGGATCGTACCGGTAAATCCTAAACTAAACAATAAATATGCAGATAATAGGAAGTCTGTGTTGCAAAACCTTCAAAAATCAGATAATTATGCTAAAAATTTTAATGAGATCGTTTCATATTTAATAAAAGGTGAAATCCTGCTCTCTTCGCTCTTATAAATTTAACCGAGAGCTATTAGCTGTTTTACAATTTCTTTCAATAACATATTTCCTATTCCAAAATTCACATATTCAGAAAAAACTAAGACTAATATAAATTCTATTCCCTGAATTTTTAAATTTTCTGAACATACTTTTTGTTGATTCTTTAATTCAAGAAACATTTTAGAAACACTGTGAACATGTTTCTCATTTCTAATTTCGAACTCTCTGATTGTATTAAGCAATGCTTTATGTGGAATAGAGGTATATAAAACCTTGCCTTCAGTAGTAAATATAGCACTCCCAAGTATTTCTCGATCATCCACACTTCTTCTTAAAAGATTAATTATTTCTTGAAATTTTGGAGATGAGGGTAAATTCGCATCAGAGTTATCTTGTTGT
>JBHLKA010000150.1:0-6419 GCA_048887145.1 Candidatus Hodarchaeota archaeon | reverse complement strand
TGAATCCATTTTTCTTCAAAATACTGGTTGCCATACTAGCTCTAGCTCCATTTCCACAAATTGCTACTATTGGAATATCTTTAGGGATTTCTTTTAATTTATTTTCAATATCTCCCACATAAATGTTTTTAGCTCCTTCAATATATCCATCTTTCAATTCAGGTGCACCCCGAACATCGATTAAAAATGTATCTTCTCCTTTATCTAATCTTTGTTTTAATGTATCTGCCGTTATCATCCCTAATGTTTCAGTAGGGAAATTATTACTATACCAGGCAATAATTCCACCCACTAAATAACCAGCAATATTGTCATATCCTAATCTTAGTAAATATTTATAAGCTTTTTTTAATTCAGAAAAATTTTCTACAATAAGCAATATGGGTTTTTCATATGGTAGAACCCAACCTACATAGGAAGGTAATCCTTTTAACCAAATATTATATGAATTTTTGATGTGAGCAGATCCAAATGATGCTGGATTTCTTGTATCTACAACAATTCCTCCCTCCTCTATTTTCTTTTTGAATTCGTCTGGAAGTAAAGGTTTAAATCTAGGTATATCTTTCAAAAGAGGTGGACCTTCTAAATTATAAACCTCCATTTTCTTAAAATATGGTGCGAAGTAATGATGTTCACTTAATTTGAACTCTATGAAGCTCTTTTTATCGTTCAATTGTAGTATGGGACTTTGCAACCTTTCCAATCCTATTGTGCTTAATTCTCGTTCATTTATTGCTGCTCCACAAACAGAACCTGCGCCATGGGCAGGCAGTATAACTGCTTGATCTCCTAATGGTAAAATTTTATTAAATAAACTATTATATAGATTTTTAGCATTTTTTTCTGATAATTCAGGGCCATACATATCAATTCTTCCAGTGTCTCCAACAAAAAGTGTATCACCCGTAAAAACCATAATAACTTCCTCTCCAGTTGTTGTGTCAATTACAGCATAACTCGTACTCTCATCTGTGTGTCCAGGAGTATGAATTGCTTTAATCTTTAAAACTCCAATTTGAAATTCTTGCTCATCTTTTATTGTGTTTCCATATTTCCAATCCAAACCAGGTCCGTGAAAAATTTCTAAATCCACTACATCTGCTATTTCTTTAGATCCAATGACATAATCTTCGTTACGGTGAGTCTCAAAAATGTATTTTATGTTTGCTTCAGCATCCCATGCTAACTTAAGAAAAATTTTTGCATCTCGTCTTGGATCTATTACACAGGCCTCGTTTTCAGAAGCTAAAAAATAGGATATAGAAGCAATTCCCTCACTTTTTACTTTATGTAAAATCATTATTATTAGCTCATCAGTATATCTTACAACCTAATTCTTATATTTCCTTATTCTATAATAATCTATTCACTATAAACTAAAAGTTTAAGTATTAATAACAAACAATTTTCTAATAGCTACTTTATTTTGGTTTATAATTTCATGGTTTTTTATCATTGGCACAATCTTAATCACATTTCATCTAATAGCCATTCATGATGTTAAACTATTCTAACTTTTAACTTCGATATTCACAAGTTTTAATTAATATTTTGTTCTCTAATTATTATGATCCCTTCCATTGAATGGACGAATAACAAAGTTAAAATGATTGATCAAACTCAGCTTCCTCATAAACTTCAATTTCTAGAGTTTGATAATTTTCGGGATGTAGCTAAAGCTATTAAGGTTATGAATATAAGAGGTGCTCCTGCAATCGGAGTTGCTGCTGCAATGGGAGTTGCTTTAGCTACAATTGAATATAAAGACCTTCCAAAAGAAAAATTTTTAAACAAGATGGAAGAAGCTGCTAATATCATAAGAAATACGAGACCTACCGCCTCCAACTTATTTTGGGCGGTAGATAGAGTTTGGAAAATAATTAGTACTTATCCTGATGATCCAAGAAACATATCCGAATTAATAATTGAAGAAGCTAAGATTATGGCTCAAGAAGATATTAATGTAAATAAAAGTATAGGAAAAAATGGTGCTACCTTATTAAAAGATGGAGATATAGTACTTACTCACTGTAATGCAGGATCCTTAGCAACTGTTCAATACGGTACTGCTTTAGCTCCTGTAAGAGCCGCTATTGAAGAAGGCAAAAAGATCAGCGTAATTGCGGATGAAACAAGACCCAGATTACAAGGAGCAAGACTAACTGCTTATGAACTCCAATATGATAACATTCCGGTCAAGGTTATTTCTGATACTTCATCAGGACTATTAATGAGTTTGGGAAAAATTAATAAAGTAATAGTGGGAACAGATAGAGTCACTTCAGATGCTGTTTTTAATAAAATTGGTACATATTTAGTAGCCTTAGCCGCAAAGGATAATAACATTCCTTTTTATGTAGCAGCCCCTTCATCAACCCTCTCTCTTAATCAAACTGTAAAAGAGGTTACTATTGAGCAAAGAGATAGTAGTGAAGTTAGCAATATATTAGGGAAGATCAAAATAATACCTGATGGTGTAGAATGTATTAATTATGCTTTTGATATTACGCCATTTAGATTAGTTTCTGCTATCATAACAGAAGACGGAATCTTTTCACCTAAGGAATTATTAATAAAATATAAGTAATTTTTTGAATTTAAATTATCTAGCAAAAAAAAGTTATAAAATGACAGCTGCGTATTTTTTTGAAAAATTTAAAACAACTAAGAAAAAGACTCTTTTTAAGCTTTTTATATTCGCTGTTATTGAATTTATGTGTATAAACTTACATTATATTATTTCAGGTGTAACTGGAGGTCTTGAATGGACAGTAGAAAGATTAACAACTACCATTGAGGGAATTTTTATCCAGATTATAAATTTAGTAGGGATTATTACAGGTTTTTTGATAGCAATCTATATTATTATGTTTCTACTCTTACTCGCTAAAGGATCTGAATGACTAACCTAATTATTATCATATATTTGTTGTAAGGTTTCTTTTAATTCTCTCAAGTTTTTCGTATACGAAATTTTTTTTCTTAAAAGCGTAGAATCGTCGATATTTTTTGTTAACCATATTGAATTTCTTTTAAGTTCCTTAAATTTATAGTCATCTATTGAATGAGAAATAGTAAATCCATTATTAGTAAATTCATCAATACAATCCTCATAAAGCTGTATACTTTTTTGCATCTTGTGTATATCATTTTTAAAAGGTAAGTATCTATCTTTTTTTAAAAAATAGTTAATTTGATTAAAAATTTCGGGGTTCCCTATGGATCCTCTCCCTATCATTAAGGCATCTACATCTGTGTAATCTAGAAATATCTTGGCTTTAGATGGATTATCTATATCCCCATTACCTATAACAGGAACATGTAATCTTTCTTTTATACTTTTTACAGTTTCTAAATCTAATTGAGATTTATTAAATTTATCCTTTACAGTTCGCCCATGAACAATTAAAAATTCAAGAGCAGAATTATTCACCAATCTTATTAATTTATTTAAATCAGTTATCTCTTCTACCCCTATTCTTACCTTCAGAGAAACGGGTCTAGAAGAAAACTTTAGAGCGATATTAATTAAATGAGCTAATTTGTTTAAATCTTCTAATAAAAAGGCTCCCTCTTTTGCTCTAATCGCTCGCTTTGATGGACACCCAGCATTAATATCCAACATATCAAATTTATAGCTTTCAAGAATTATTATGGTTTTTTTCAAGGCTTCTGGATCTGACCCAATTAATTGGATGCTTATGGGTCTTTCTTCTTCAATTTTATATAAATCCGTAATAAAGGAATTCGGATTTTTCTCAATTTTCTTAATATAGATCATAGGAACATAAACTAAGCCAATCTTTTGGAATTTTCTACAAAACCTCCTATATGGTGCTGTAGTCACCTCTTGCATAGGCGCTAATAGTAGATAATTATCTATAGAAAGTGTCCCTAATTTCATTTTACAAAAAACAAAATATTTTCTAAATTTTCAAACTATAAACATGAAATTTTTATAAAAAATGAATTTTACTTAATTAAATTGCTTTAAATTGCATATATTTGTGCTTTAAATAAAATATTATATAAGTGAAAAAATTTACGATGTATGAATATTTAAACAAATTTGAATTTAAAGAAGCTCCGAAAAAATTATCGTATATAGAGGGGGAACCGTTAAGGTTAAGTAATGACCTTACTTTTTTCCATAATAAAAACAAATTCAGAAAATACTTAAATCGATTACAGTACGTATTCAAAGATTATACCAAAGATTCTCTTGTAGCAGCAGGTATTCGAGATACATATCTAAAAGAAAAATACACTGAAAATTTTTTAATTGTTTTATTTACTACCAATGAAATTGTTAAAAATGCAAATGAAGTCATAGAGAAATATATAAACATGAAATTTGACTCCGGATGTTTTTATTTAGAAACAACATCAAATTACATGTTATTAATTGCAAAAGAGATGAAAGGGTTAATTTCTGGAATTGATATTATGGAAGAGCTATTTATCCAAACCTTTGAAGATTATCTTAAACAAGAAAAGTTTGATGATTATATTAAGATTAGACAATTCTTCCTAAGTAAGTGTTAAAATGTCTTTTTATTTTGTTAAAAGAGAAGAAATAAAAATCTGATCTTAATTTAATCAACGAATTTCCAAGGTTTTTGTCTTTTTAAGTTATATGCTTTATCAGCATATTCCTCAACCATACGATGAGTATTAAAATAAGCAGCAAGCGTAATTGCATTTTTACATCTGAATAACCACTCATCATGATTTAAATAAGTTGGGATGATTTCATTCTCCAGGATGTCATAAAATGCTTTAGCATCAATTTCCCAATTATTTGAGACACCTGGATCCTTTGGATTTGAATCGTCTGGTCCGATACCCCACCCTGCCATAGAATTCATTTTATAACCTTCTAGCCACCAACCATCTTGAATACTCAGATTTAAAACTCCATTTAAAGCTGCTTTCATTCCACTCGTGCCACTTGCTTCACGATATCTTTCAGGAGTATTAAGCCACACATCACAACCAGAAATTAACATATGAGCTAGATCCATATTATAATTTTCCATTAAAACTACTTTAACTCCATAATTATTATAAAGATATTCTCCAGATTCATATATCTTTTTAATAAAATCCTTACCAGCTTGATCTTTTGGGTGTGCTTTCCCTGCAAAAATGAATTGGACTTTCCCCTTGCAAATTTTACCTAACCGATCAATATCGTGAAATATAAGTACTGCTCTTTTATAAGTAGCAAACCTTCTAGCGAAAGCTATTGTAATTAGTTCTTCGTCTAGCAAATTCCAGCTATGTCCTTTCTGATAACTAATAAGTCCAAATTTATTTTCGATATGTGCATCAAAAAGATCTAAATCATCTAATTCAATGGCATTTTGGAGTACAATAGGATTTGCTTTCCAATTCGGCCATTTCTTATCAAATACTTTTCTAATTGGTTTTGATACCCAGAATGGTAGATGAATTCCATTTGTAATGTAATCGATTTTACATTTTGGGAACATTTTTTTGGTGATTTCCGCATGTTTTTTAGACACCGCATTCCTATATTTTGAAAGGTTCATCCCTAAGTATGTCATATTTAATTGTCCATCTTGTTCACCTAATTTTAGAATTTCTTTAGGCATTCTACTTTCGAATACTTTGTTAACTAAACTTTGATCAAATTTGTCATGCCCAGCTGGAACCGGGGTATGAGTAGTAAATGCAATGCTTGACTTTACCTTTTCAATATCACCATTAAACATATTGAATAACTCAATTGTGGCAAATGATCCATGACCTTCATTTAGATGATAAGTCTTAATATTATTATATCCTAAAGAATTTAAGAGGCGTACACCTCCGATTCCAAGAATTATTTCTTGTACAATACGATTCCACCTTGAAGTAGAATCGTATAGAGATCCCGTCATTTTTTTCATCCAGTCTTCATTTCCCTCCACATCAGTAGTAAGGAGATAAATTGGAAGGATATGACCTGATTGCCCAATTACTTTATATAACCACGCAGAAACCTTAACATTTTTATTTTCAATTCTAATACAAATTGGCTTTTCAACTTTATCAAATTCATAGAAAAAATTCCATTCAACTTCTTTTTCTTTTTGTTCTCCTGTTTCATCAAACAATTGGTAAAAGTAGCCCGAACTATAGCAAAGACAGACTGCAACCATAGGAAGCTCTAGATCTGCAGCAGATCTTACTGTATCTCCTGATAAAACTCCTAAACCCCCAGAATAAGTAGGAATATTACTGTCCATTCCGATTTCCATGGAGATATATGCAACAGTTGTATTTTGTCTTAAACTATCGTCGATTTCCATAATTTATCATCTTAAAAATCTCTATTTGAAATATATTCTTTTTCATGTATTATGTAAAAATTTAATATTAAATTCTTATGTTAAAAGAAAATAAAGGAA
>JBHLKA010000149.1:0-6442 GCA_048887145.1 Candidatus Hodarchaeota archaeon | reverse complement strand
GGGATAAATATCGTTTTTATTTCATAGTTCTGTTTAGAAGCAGTTAATTGCAACATATAATCTCCCCAACGAGGAAAAGATGAACTATTCAATTTAAGTTGGTATAATCCTCCTGAACCATATGGAGTAAGGTATCCTGATATCCCACCTACACCAAGTGCGATATAACTAACTTTTGCTCCATTTATATCTGCATCAGGCTCTGCAAATGTATCTATATAATGAACATCAAGAGTAAGAACATCTTTCCAATACACTTGAGCCTGACTTATGTTTGGAAGTAAATTGGTCGTTTTTTCCAGAAGAGTAAATGGTACAGATGTCTGATTGGGTATATGGCCTGGTTTAGTGGCATAAATATCCATATTATAATTATATTCTTCACCTGCTAACCAATTAGCACCTCCTGGTTCAATAAGACCAGAAGTATCAATAGTTAAGCTATAAATCCCATTTCCTGTTTCAATAAAATAAAGATCTATAGTATTGATTATAGTGGTTCCAATTCTAATATCATATCTCACCGTTCCTCCTTCAATAGGCTCTAATGGCTCAACATTCTTTTGGAAAGAATAATTAACCCAAATACTTAAAATGCCTCCTAAGGTAACATTACTCATTCCACTTGAATCTACATATAAGAACGACTTATATGTATTTCCAGTAGATACATTGACAATAGTATTAAGATACTGATAAAAAGGTAATGTAACCAATGGAAGTATAGAATCAATATCATCCTCACAATTTAAATCATTTGAATCTTCACCATGCCAATTAACTGTTAAAGAAACATTTCCGCTATTTGCATCTGTTAAATTTGCCCAGTGAAAAATAACTTTACCATTAGAATCTGTATATTCTGATCCTAATACTGATGGCCCAGAGCCATCATCTAGTGTAAATGTGATGTTAGCTCCAACTACATCCTCTTCGATGACACCCAGATGTTCTCTCTGAAATTTCAATTCTAGAGAAGTTAATTTTACATTTGTAAATTCCAATTTATAAACTCCAAATGTATCCACTGTGGTATCGTTAAGTTCTATGGTTTGTGGATTTGTTATTGTTAGAGTTTGACTATATCTTGTATAAGAAGCATTTACAATGTAAGTCCCATTTGATAATCGGTCAAAAATAGTTTTACCAAACTCGTCAGTTTGTTGAGACCAAGAAATAGTCGGGTTTGAAGCATTCCAAACTGTAACTGTTGTTTCAGGTACTAATCTATCATCAATATCCGTTACATTTACCTCCAAAGTGTAAAAGAAACTATCTTGCATGTACAGGTAAATATTTAAGGGCTCTCTTAATGTGGAAAGCATATTATCAAAATATTGAATCATGCCAGCATTATCTAAAGTTCCAGTTTCATTTACGCCATCTACTAATTCCCAGAAATAAATGTATAGCTTATAATCTTCACCACCTACATTATTATCTAAATCATTAATCGATCCTGGAACGAATTCTACTATACCATCGTTATAAATGACATCTCCTTTTAAATAAGTGATATTAGTGTGATCAGGATCAGATAATTCATAACCTTCGATAAAAATTCCTAGAGCATCTTTTGAGGGATCTGGACCATTATGAATAACGGTATAATTTTCAGCAACAAAACCAGCAGTTGTAATGTCTTTTTGTAAAGTTCCATCATATACATATAAAAATTTATTATGATCGTTTAATCCTGTAAGATCAAAATATGTGTTCAATACAAACATTCTATCCAATGTTGAATTGAACTCATTATCAAAATATATACTACGATTAACGCTCCATAGATTATAATCATAATAAAAGGTACAAATATCCTCTACATGCATATCAAAAGTAGTTGTCCATTCAACTAAATATCGAGAAAAGACCTCACCGTTTTCTACTTCAGTAATAGATTGAATTGTTGAAGGCATAGAACCGAATTTATAATCCTCAACCTCTTGATTGGTTAAGAATGTATTGTATACTGCTACTTCATCAATGATACCTTTAAAGTATTGATCAATATGCTCTGAAGCTCCTATTGTGAAAGGACTTCCCTCTGCTTGATCTATATCAGTCGCACCAGCCCATGTAGTTGAATCAGGGTACCATGTATCTTGAATAAAAACTTCAACAAGCCCATTTCTATATCGCATAGCGATAAAGTACCAGCCACCTGTGGTGGTAATTTTACCCGCAGGTCCGAAATCTGCATATCGATCTCTAGTCTCAGTATCAAGATACACGTGAATATTACCTTCATTGTTAACTCCTATTTCAAAATTATCATTATAGGGATCACTTGCTTTAGCAAGAAATACATTTTCTGTTTGATGATTAGTTGCTCCACCAGAAATCAGACTTGGATTTATCCACGCACATATCGTAAATTCGTTACTTAAATCGTCAAATGGATCTCCAACATCCTGTAATCCATTAGCATAGCTCACAAAATCATTTCCATCAAAATCCATACCATATTGTACTCTTCCGTTTACATATTGTGGATCTCCACCTAATGCGCCATCAGGCTCATTACCAGTTGAGTCAGATACAGAATTTTCAAAATGGGCTAAAAATTTTAGACTTGGATCCGTTAATTGTTTTTCTGGTGATAATGACTTATTCAAATGAAAATTGTATCCTAACCTTTCACATTTCGTAACTGATAATCCTTGTTCAAGTTCCACTTCATAATCAGTACCAACTGTTACTGTGAGGACGCCACCGGCTAATAGACTGGAAAAACCAGTATTATAATCTAGCTGGTTAATACCATCAGGATTTTCATTATAATATAGAAAATATGTTTTATTTGTTCCTGCTGGAACATCGGCAATAAAGGTTATTGTACATGATTTTACAAAATATGCATCATATTTTGTAATATTCCACATTTGCATTGGAATAGGATCGCTCCATTCATCATTCCCCGTGGCATTAAATGTTACTATTCTTTCAGTGTTCTCATAATGTTCATTTTCTCGAAAGGTGAAATATATATCAATTGGCTGATATCTATCGACATTATCTTCCTCTTCTAAGATAAAACCGACACGAAATCGGAAGGTTTTATTCCACCATAATGCTAAATCATACTTATTATTTTGATGAATAACATCAGAAGTTTTTGGAGAAAAAAAGTCCCCCTCAAAATAATCACCCCTACTGACGTTATCATCTCTATTTGAATCCATACTTTCTTTAACATTAGTTGTATTCGTTAAGAACGCAGCAATGAAAGCTGGTGTCAAAATAATTAGTAAAATCCCAAGTGAGTATATAGATTTTCGTTTTCTTTTTGTATTCATGCGTTCATTACCAAAATTTTTTCTAATTATTCTTATAATTTAGATTTTTTAACTTTATAAATACCAATTTTCCTATTTAACTTTTTATCATACAAAAGATATATATATGAAATTTGTACGAAAAATGGGCGTTTTAGATCAAACAAAAACTAAAGAGACTTATATTTAGAGAGTACAGATTAAATGTAATTTTTATAATTGGATTTTTGAAATGAAGCACTTTTGATTACAAAATCATAATTTGTATGTAATTCTATTCTTTTTTTAATAGAAGAAAGATTTTCCGTTTTTTGGGATTATTTGGGTTATCAATTATGAAATTACCTTCAAAATTAGTATTAGTGATAAAAATATTTCCAATTTTTTCCATAATTTCATTATTTTTAGGATAAAATTGTATAACTGCTTTGCTATTACTTTTTAAAATTTTATAAAATGATTTGGTGAGTTGAATCAGTAAAATTTCCATCTTTTTATCTTGAAGATTTCGAAAAATCCATTGTAATGCTGATATTGAAATGATTGCATCGAAGCTATTAGGTTTAAAAGGAAGATAACACATATCTGCAGCTAAAGGATTAACATCTGTAAGATTGTAAAATCTTAAGAAATCTGAAATAATATCAAGAGCTACAATTTCAAAACCTATTTCTTTTAAATAAAAAGAAGCAAATCCAGGACCACAACCAGCATCTAAAATTCTAATTTTTGATTTTTTAATTTCTAATAATTCTAAAGCCCTCTTCGTTATTTTTTCCTGAATCCTCATCATGCTTTTTGATTTAGAATACTTTCTAATGTTTTCCAAGTTGAAATAATCTTTAGCATTCTCAAAAAGCTCTTCAGGTCTCTTAGTTTTTATATCAAAATAGTATCTTTCTTTCAAATTCGAATAACTCTAAAGATTAATGTTTTATTATGAAAAAAACTAAGGCTTCAATATTAAAACAAAAATTTTATTAAATTTTAAATATTTCATATCCTAATCAGCTTATTAATTTCATAAGAACTAATTAGTGCGTGGTAAATATTGTCTGAAAAAGAAGAAAAAACACTAATAAGAAAAGCTACTTTAAATTTAAGAAGAAAATACGGAAGAACTAAGCAAATAGATATTCTTGAGAGAGATGCTTTCATACCTAGCTCATTAGAAAAAGAAATAAGGAAATCAATTACAAAAAAAAAGACAATTTTAGCTTCAGATATAGCATTAAAATATGATATTAGATTATCTACAGCTAAATTGCTGCTGAAGCAATATCAAGAGGAGGGTTTAATAGAACTATACGATCCTTCTTTAAAATTGAAAATTTACATTCCAAAATCTTAATTTTTATAATTCTGAATATCTAATCTTAAAATTAATCTAAACAATAATGATATTCTTCTATTTTCTTTAAAATAATCCATATTGGAAAAAATTTTATATTTTTTATCATTAGTTCTTCATATATATAATAACTACAACTTATTCAATCAAACCTTTATTTTAATTAAGCAGATGTAGCCTAGCTGGTAAGACGCCGGCCTCGAGGGGTTCAATCACCAAGATAGCCGGTGCGCGTAAGCGCACGAGGGTTCGAGTCCCTCCATCTGCGTTAATTCTTTTGGATGATAGGGTGATAATTATAGGAAAGAAAAATTTGATTGTTTTAGGAGAATTACATCAAGATTTGTATTATGAAAGCATCTTTTATGAACAATTAGTAGAGAAAATTGTAGCTAATTTATTGAGTTTTATCAAATATAATCCAGATGATTTAAATACAAAAGTTTTAGAAAAAATTGTAAAGATAAGTTTTTCAGAAACTCCAAAGAAAATTGTAGGAAACTGTTTTTTCAAACGTGGAGGTAATGGTAATAATTCATCTGAGTACATCATAAAACTTGGAGTACCTACAAGGTTGATCTCTGTTATTGGAAGAGGAAGTGAGTGGATGATTTCTGAACTGAATGAACAGGGAATTGATACTCGCTTTGTATTTCAAATTGACGAAATTACTCCCGTAAGCACTATTATCAAATCAAATTTTACTACAAAAATACACTTAGCTCCAAATTTAAAGGATAAAATGAATTTTGAGGGAATTTTTATTGACGAAACTGCTTTTAAAGATGGTAAAATCATATTTTCAACACCAATAGCATATAAATTCATAAATTTATTTAAAAAAGCCTCAAAATTAGGATTAATCACCGCATTTAATATTGAAACGCAAAAAATTCAAAACATTGAACAATTAAATGAGTTAATTCAAGAGAAAGAGGATATTTTCTTCTTAAATTTAAGAGATGCATATGTAATTCTAGATAATAAACTCCCCATAGACGAAATTGATCAAAAGTTTGAAAAATTCGCAAAAATTAGAATTTATACAGCAGGGAAGGATGGATCTTATGTAAAAACAGATAATTTTACAATTGCTTTTCCAGGCATAGAAGTCACTGCAATTATTGATAGAACTGGAGCGGGAGATTGCTATGCTGCAGGATTTCTAACTAAACTATATGAATTAGTAGAAGATAAAAAGGCATTAGATAGTTTAATTACATCAAATAATTCATCAAAACTAAAAGAAATCCTGCAAAAATGTATAAAGTATGCTACTTTTGCTGCTATCTATAAAATTACAAAACAAACAGCTCCAACTAAAGAGGAAATGGAAATTTTTATTCAAAAATTTAAATTTAAATAACTTTATTGTATAATTTGCATAATAATATTTTTCATTTGGGGTTTAGCAGCTTCAATTTTATCCAATAGTTCTATTGTTTTGCTCAAATTATTTTCATCCTCTTCAATTATAAATAATAAATAAAAGTTCATCTTTCCAAATTTTAACACCTCAACTACTCCAGAATATCTATCTTCATTATCAAATTTATCAGAGAACTCTAATAAAGTTCTGTTTTCAGTCATAACTCTCTTTTGTGCTTCAAGATATTTGTCATAAATTCTTATTTTTTCTCTTAACTGCAAATGAGGGCGATAATATTCTCCAATGGTTATTCCTTTAACATCAAATAGCGCAATTAAAATAGCATTATAATTTTTGCTTATTTCAAAAAATAAATTTGAAACCATTTCCATTTTTTCAAATAATAAGGAAAGTCCACTCGAAAATGCATCCATTATCGATTTT
>JBHLKA010000148.1:0-6503 GCA_048887145.1 Candidatus Hodarchaeota archaeon | reverse complement strand
GGATAATTGGAAGGGGAGGTGAAATGAGAAAAGCGATAGAGAGATATGCTGAAAGTTTTATCTCCGTTTATGGTAAAACAATATCAATAATAGCAGAATATGAAAATTTACAAATAGCGAGAAAAGCCGTAAATATGTTATTAAGTGGAGTTCCCCATCATACTGTATTAAGATTTTTAGAAAATAAATACAATGAGAAAAAAAGAGAAGAATTCCGGAAAATGTATAAACCTCAATTTTAATAATATTATTTCTTGAATCCTCTTATAAGATCATTAGCAATATCTTTTCCATAAATAATTTCTTTAATTTCGCACATTAATTCATTTAAATCATAAACGCTACTATTAAAATAAAGCTCTTTGAAGGTTTCCTTGTTATCACAGTTAAAATGTATTTCAAAACTTTTAACTGAAAAAAAATTTAGCTCATAAGGTTTAAAAATAACAATATATCTTGGATATAAGTTTTTCTCTCTTAAAGAAATAGCCCAACCTTCTTGATAATAATTAATTTTAATAGAAAATAACTCTCTCCATGTATCAAGGTAGTTTAAAATATCATTAATCTGATTTTGTATAGTAGAAGAATACTTCTTTTCCATATAAAAGAGTATATAAAGGAGTTTATAAATATAAATTAAATTTTTAATTTAATCAAAAGCTATCTCTCCAATATTAAAAATATCATCAGATAAACCTATCTTCTGTTTTTGGGTTTGCTTACTGGTAATCGGTGAGTTATAGTCATTATCTTTACCAAAAATTTGCGGAGATTTAATCCCTGTTATTAGAAGCATAACTCTTAAATATCCATCAAATTCATCATTTACTCTAGCACCCCATATTACCATTGAATCATTTACATCCATTTTCTCTGTAATTTTTTTCGCTACTGAATTTGCTTCTGCTAATGTCATATCGTTTCCACCACAAATATGAATTAAAGCTCCTCTTGCTCCGTCAATAGATACATCTAATAAAGGAGAACTAAGAGCATCTTCGATTGCCTCGTTAACACGATTTTCATTATTCCCAGATTCACCAACACCTACAATTGCTACCCCTCCTGTGCTTAATATTGTTCGAACGTCGGCAAAATCTAAATTTATTAATGAAGGAAGCGAAATTGTTTCGGTGATCCCTTTAACCATCGTAGCCAATACTTCATCAGCTACACTAAAAGCTTCTATAAGTGGTAGATCAGGTGCTATTTCTAATAAGCGATTATTATCAATTACAACTAAAGTGTCTGCATATTTCTTTAATTCATTTAAACCAAATTGAGCTTTCTCAATACGACCTATTTCTGTATCAAAGGGCAAAGTAACAACACCAACTACAATAGCGCCTTCTAATTTAGCAATTTCTGCTACAATTGGAGCACTTCCAGTACCAGTACCGCCGCCTTCTCCACAGGTAATGAATACTAAATTTGATTCTCTTAATACTTTTGTTATGTCTTCTCTTGATTCTTCAGCGGCTGCGTGCCCTATTTCTGGATTCCCTCCTGCCCCTAATCCTCTTGTTAAACTCTTCCCTATTAAAATCTTTATATGGGCTTCAACCATATCTAAATGTTGACAATCAGTATTAATAGCAACGCATTTTGCTCCGCGAATACCAATTTTCATCAATCTATCTATAGTATTGTTTCCAGCACCACCACAACCTATAATTTTTATATTTGCATATCCGAAATTTTCTTTAATTGATCTAACCATTTCTCTTTTTCGACCAGTTCTTATTAACGATTCCATTTATAGCATGCTCTTAGTTTAATTATACCTTACTGAAATAATATAACTGAAAAATTAGAATTAATATAATATGTATATATTATCTCCGGAATATGACTCAATTATATTAAACTAAAGAGAAATCATGATCGATAACTCTATTAAAAATTTGTTGAACATTTTTGTTTTTTATAAGGAAAATATTAGGTAAACTATAAGGAAAACGATTAGAAAAAGTTAAGGTATAAGCACCTACGTTAGTTATTAAAACTATCTCTTCTTCATTGAATTCTTTAGTGAAGAAATAATCTTTAGCCAATACATCTTGATCAGTGGGAATAATCCCTCCAATTGAAGTTTTATATTTATGCGGACTATTAATTTGTGATGCATTATAAAATCTTAAAGAACATTTAGCAAATTTAGGACATATATGGTTTCCAACATCTAAAAAAATCCATCTATTCTCTGTTTTATTAATAATTTTAGCAATAATCAGTCCAGAGTCTCCAACAAAATACCTACCCGGTTCTAAATAAATATTTTTTTCATCTAAATTACGATTTACCAATTGTTGTTTTATGTTAAATGCTAGCTTTTCTAATTGTTTTTCTGACATAATAGTTGCTTCAGGGAATCCGCCTCCTAAGTTTATACTCATTGGATTTAATCCTTGTCCTGAAAGAAGATGAATAGCATTAGCTATAGTTTTTACGTTATTAATAAATTGATCTAAACTATTCATTTGAGTTGTATAGTGGGATAAAATGGTAGTCAGTTTAATATTTTTGTAATTCTTAACAAAATTCTTTAATTCAATTAAATTTTTATTAGTTAATTGAATTCCTAATTTGCTTTCAAATTTTGAGGATCTTATTCTTAAACATATATTCTGAATTTTATTTAACTTTTTAGCAATTGTATCTATTTGTTTTAGATATTTTATATTATAAACGATTATTTCTTTCACTCCTTTATCAATGCTCATTTCAATTATTTCTTTTGTCAAATATGGTCCTCCTATAATAATTTTTTCAGGAGGAAAACCTATTTCTAAAGCTAACTTAAGTTCTGGTAATCCAACTAATTCAGCTCCTATTCCTTCAGAGTGAATTATTTTACATATTTTTGGAAGAAAATTGGCTTTAAATGAATAAAAAATCTGGATATTATCAAAAAAAGACTTAAATACTCTACTAAAGGTTCTAACATTATCCCTTATCTTGTTTTCCAAAAATATAAAAAAGGGTGTTTTTGACCTTCCTAATAGATTAGAAAGCTTTATCGAATCTATTAATATATCTTTCTCTTCTTTGATTAAATAAGGATTACCAGCAATTTTTTTCATTTTTTTCCATTAAATTAAAATAATTTTTGATAAAATTCATTAGTTTTTCTAGCTATTGTTTCCCATTTATGATTTTCAAGCACTTTTTTTTTTCCTTGTGACCCTAGATTTTTTTTTACCCTCTTTTTTTTTAAAAGATAAATTATTTTCTCTGCAATGTCAATAGGGTTGTCAAATTCTACTAATAATCCATCAATATTATTTCTTATAACTTCAGGGGTCGCTCCAATATTTGCACCTATAACTGGTTTTCCTGAAGCCCATGCTTCTAAAAATGAAATACCAAAAGCATCACTTCTACTTGGCATCACATATAAATCAGTCTCTTTGAAAGCAGCAAGTTTCTTTTTATCATAATATCCCGTAAGATTATCTGGGGTTAAGTTTATTACTCTTAAATTCTTTATTTTCCGTATTTTAGAGAGTTCCCTGTTAAACGCAATAGTTGTAGGACCAATAAATACGAAATAGATTTTGTTATACGTTTTTAGAATAACTGGGATTGCCTTTAAAATCGATATTGCTCCTTTCTCATAGTTTTTATATCCACAGAAAAGAACCATCTTATATTTTTTTTCATTGTGTTTAAAAAATTTTTGTTTAAAATTATAGAGTTCCTTATTATTTTTCTGGTTTTCATTAAATTTTTCATAATCTACTCCCATTGGAATAACTTCTATAGATGATTTAGGGATTTCCAATAATGTGATTAATTTTTTCTTTTCCAGATTTGTACATGCGATTAATTTATCAAATTTCTTTAATACGCTTAATAAATCTGAATTTAAATATCTAGGATTAGAAAAGTGAAAAAAAGGAGTACAGACTGTTGGTATTTTTGTTAGTTTCCCCAATATTAAAGAAATTATAAGATTAAAGTAGGGATAAAAAGTAGTATGGATTAAATCATAATTAAGATTTTGATTGTTTAAAAATAATTCGAGTAAATCATACAAATATGGCCCATTTTTTAGATATTCTTTTAAGGAGTTATCAGATATATCTAATATTTTATAAGCAGGAATTTTTTTTATTTTTTTTATCTTATCATTTAGTGAATTATTATAATTTACAGAATAACGATTAATGCTCAATTTATTCACATTACTGAAATACTTATCATTACTTTTAATGACTTTTCCTTTAGAATCTCTTAAACTTTTAAAGTCTATTCCATCTGAGGTAAAAATATCAATAGTATATTTATATTTAGATGTTAATATCTCTGCCATTCGTTGTAAATAGAATTCTGCTCCTGAAATCGCTGGATAGTACCTCGTTGGTAAATATAAAATCTTTCTCAAATTAATGATCCTTATTACTAATTATTACTAATAATAATATGAATTACATATGACTAAAGATTTATTAAATAACCTTTTTCAAATTGTTAAGAAAAAGGGAGCTATAGATGATGAGTTAATTAATTATATAGAAGATATTTTTCCAAATAAATCACAAAAAGTATTAGAAGTAATAAATAAGGGAGTCTCTAAATATATTTACAAGCCTTCTAATCGAACTGTCTGGATAACATTAGGAGAAAATTGTGAACACTTAATATACCCCACTTTTTTTTGTTCTTGCCAAGATTTTTATAAAAACGTAGTTGTTAAAAGAAAGCGGCTTTTCTGTAAACATATTCTAGCACAAATTATTTGTAATGCACTAAATCTACATAAGGAAGTTGAATTAAAAGATGAAGATTTTAAGAATTTATTAAATGATTTAGATATGAAATTCCAATAATTCCGCAGAACTTATTGCTTTTTTTACAATATCACGAATTTTTATTTTAGATTCGTTATTTTGGATTTCATGCAGCTTTGCATGGGTTTCAGGAAATTCTGGATTATAAAGACATGAAATCGATAATTTTGATGTAATTTCATATAAACTAAGCTTTTTATTCAAATTAATCACTTCTAACTTATTCCATCCAATAAGAGGTCTTATAATCATATAATTTTCAATGAGATTATTGTATGTATATATATTATCTAAGGTTTGACTAGCTTGTTCTCCTAAAATATCTCCAGTGACTATTAGATTTGTATTTTCTATTTCTGCAATTTGGATTGCGATTCTTATCATTAGTCGCTTGCATAGAATGCATGTCAATTTTCTTTCACATAATTGTTTTAGTAGATTTAAAGTTAAGTCATGTGGAATAAAGTATATCTTAAAGGTAGTTTTTGCAAATTTTGCTAAAATTTTAACTATCTCAACAATCTTTTCCTTTACTTTTAGATTTTGACTATTAAAAGTTAAAAAAGTTAGAAATACGGGATGGAAATCTTTTTTCATCATTAAATAAGCTGCTACAGGGCTATCTAAGCCTGCTGATAATAAAGAAACAATTTTCTTCACAGTTTGTCACTAGTATATTAAATTATTTGGCAATAAGTTCTTTTCTATCCCATTTTTTTAAATAATTATTAAAATTTTCCAGAGTAATTTCACGTGGAATTTGGATCTTCTTCTCATATTCCAATTTTTTTATTTTTAACTGTAATTTCTTGTTTTTTTGATAGAATTTTTGTGCCTTTGGGAATTCCTCTTCAAACACTTTTTCTAACTGTTCTATATCTATATTTTTCAACTCTTCATAATGGTTAATAACATATCTACATAATGGATCTATTGATATTTGAAAATTGAAGGCATCTATACGTTTTAAAGCTAATGGATAAGCTTGACAAGCTATAGGTTTTTTTTCATGGATTATACAGCCTTTTATAGGATTATAAAAGGGACACCTCTTTTCAGAATTATCTAAATTTATTTTATAAGTAACAACAATAATTTCCTCATTTTTTATATCAGGAAATACTAAATCTTCAATAACACTAAATTTGATGTTTTTTTTTTCGGCAACTTGTATTAAATAATCAACTTCTTCCGGATATATAGGTATCCTTTTTAAACCTGGATTTTGAGTAATTTCATAACAACAAGTTCCACATTTTAAACATTGATATTTTATTTAAATCACTAGTTTTGGTAAATTTGTTCAATAAAAGAAAGATATTATTGTATTTATACTATTTAAACTTCCTTATCAATTAGTCTTTGTGATATTATGAAAATATTACTTTAACAGTAAATCATGTGTCTATTAGGATAACACATTATTTTTAAAGATAAGATTTTAACTCTTTTTATAATGAAAAAATTGACTAAAAATGAAAATGTCTAAAAATGGAATAAGGATCATAACTCATATCAATATTGCTAAAGATGAATTTAAAAATCCAATTTGCATTTTAGGAATGCCGGGAATTGCTGATGTAGGAAAATTTGCTTTAGATTCACTAATTGGTCAGCTTGATGCAAAAAATTTTATGGATATCATTTTTGACGATTATCCAGCAGGAGCAATAGTAGATGATAGCATTCTTTCTGCTCCAAAAGCAG
>JBHLKA010000147.1:0-6521 GCA_048887145.1 Candidatus Hodarchaeota archaeon | reverse complement strand
AAAATAATTAAAAAGTGGAGGAATAAAAAATGGCTGCATTTGCCTGGTCACCATTACGTGCGTTAATGAAAAAAGCTGGTGCTGAAATTGTAAGCCGTGCTGCAGTTGATAAATTAATGGATTATTTAGAAGAATATGCAAAAGAACTTACAGCATGCGCTTTAGATATTGCTAAGCACTCTGGCCGTAAGAAAGTCACCCAGGCTGATATGAAACTTGCTATCGGCATGATTTAAGTCGATAGAACAAAATAGAATAAATTTCTATCTTTTTTTTTTCTTTTTTACTATTTTTTATAACAAGGGTTTATTTCCTAGATTGCTTTTACTCTATTTCGTTAACTATATTTTTATCATTTTCAATTTTATCTATCCATTCTCTAATTTTCATCATACTTACACCTTGATCATCAGCAATATCTTGAACTCTTTTTTTTAAATCATAATATTGCTCCTTTAACCATTCTAGATTAGTATAGTCATTTTTTACGACACGCATCACCTTTTCATACTTTATATGCTTTTTAATAAGTATTGCTCCAATAATAGTAAGCATATTTCCCCCTGCTATTATTCCTCCAATTAAAATTATTATCCATGCCAACTTTGGGCGAAATATTGAAAGTAGCGCACCAAGTAGTGAAATGATTCCACCGAGAATAGTAATTATTTTTAAAATAAGGACAAATAATTCTCCAAGAATAAAAAATACTGGATAGATTACAGTTATAAATATACCAAGTAAAATTGAAAGAACCCCCCCAATTAAGGTAAGTATAATTCCACCGATTTTTTTCATACTTATCACACTTTATTTTGGATTTCTGATGGTTATTATAAAATAATGATAAATTTCTTATTTATTATTTTAACATTGTTTTTCTTTTAATAAAATTCTATTCACAATATTCTATTTTGGTTACTTGTTCTGAAAAAGATTATGAGAAGGCAAATAAATGAAATATTAAATTTTTTTACTTGCCATCGCCATGTTCTAAGTCAATAGACTTAAATAGGATAAATTTCTACATTTCTTTTTTTTTATATATCGGATAACACAATTTTATTTTCTAAATCGTTTTTAATCTATTTCATATATTGTATCACAACAAGAATCTCCTTCAGCAACAGTATTAATAATCTTTAATTTAATGTTATCACTCACAGCTGTACGGAAATATTCATGATCAATTTCCATTACTGCTTCACATAATTCTCTTGATGTATTTTCTAAACCAAAAGGACATTTGGTGCCTTGAATATGAAATTTATTGTCTGAAACTGAAATTATTTTTACATATTTTTGATCAAAACTCTTTGAAAAAGCCTTAGAAACGGTAATTAAATTATTATTAGGTAATTTATCCTTAATCTTTAGACCTAATGCACGACCTTGATTTTTACAAGCTTTTTTGATAAGTGGTAATGATTCTTTTCCAAATTTCTTATAAAAAGCTTTAATTAGACATCCTTGAGCTTCAATTGGATTATTTGGTAAATAATCATCATTTTCTTTTTCCATAATATCCCTATTTAAAGTTAGTTTCTTCTATTTGGGAAAGTAAAAGAATTAATATTAAGCTATTGAAATTTGTTTTAGAAGATATTTTTTCATCATTAAAGATGAAAAATGGATATGCGTTAGTATTTTCGTAGGAACTAACCAGTTTAATGACCAAAAATTCAAAGAAATATTGTACTCTCTAGGGTTTAAGGCAAATTAGATTAACAAAATGTACAACATTTTTTTGAAAAACTTTCTCCCTCCATTGAACCCCCGTATCCGGGGGTTATGAACATAATTATGAGGTTTAGTAGGTCACAGCTTCTAATAATCTTTTATAGGATATTTGCTGATTGTTACATAATTTTAGAAATTTTTCAAATGTTGTACAACATATCATATTAAAGGAAGTATGACTGAAAAATCACTAAATTAATAATATCTTTTTTTTTAAATTAAGTAGTTACTATTTTTTTCATACCAATTTCAAGACATATTTATCAAGTAGAGGTGGAGGTGTTTAAAGATACCCACAAAAACAATTAGATTTAATGAAAGAGATGAGAAAATCTTATATGATAATTGGAATATTGAAATTGTTAGAGAGTTTAAAGCTTTTCTAAGGAACAAGCTTACCTCACAGCAAAGATTAGAATTTCTTGTTTTAAATTCAGAAAATCCAAATGAAACAAAACAAAATCTCCGTAGAGAAAAACTAAAGCTAATAAAGTTTATGATGCGAAAAGGAGCTTCCCAAGAGACTTTAGACAGGTTGAGCAGAGAATATTTTAAATTTAAGAAAATTCATTAATTTCTATACTATTATTAAATTTTTTCTAATTTAATAATAAATTTATGAAAGTGTACGAAGCTTTTCCTTTGGAATTAACAAATGAACGATATTGATTAAGTCATTAAGATTAATGCTTCAATTTCGCGAAGCAATCTTCGCAAAAAAAAATCCTTCGCATTTTTGTACTATCCCAAACCATATGGCCTGACTTATGCTTCATTTCGCAAACCCAACACATCTTTGGTAAATTAGTGTTAACAAAATATTTATCTTCAGTTTTAAAAACATCATCTTTTATTATTTCTTTATAACTTTTCAATTTTTTAACAACTCAATATTGATTTTGAATAAAAATTCATTACCTATTGATTATCTAATATATATTAATAATTAATTTTAAGTTTTAAGAATAATTATTCATAAATTGTAATTAATTTTTTAAATAATTTATAAATTCTATCCCCTCTCGGTATTTTAGATAGTGAGAACAAAATGCCAATAGGCAATCAAGATAAATGGGTAGAGGAAATTCAAAAGGAAATCATAGAAGAGGAAATTAAAAGATACAATAAATATATTGTTAAATTATTTCAAAATCCAAAAAATTGGGGTAAACCAAAAGACGATGAAATAAGTGTATGGCATGCTTACGAAGGAACCTGTGGTGATACAATGCAATTCTTTCTGAAGATTAGAGAAGGTATAATTGAAAAAGCAAATTTCATTACAGATGGTTGTGGTGCTACAGTAGCAGCAGGAAGTCAAACTACTATGATGATAGAGGGAAAAACACTAGAATTTGCTGAAAAACTAAAACCAATCGATGTCGAAAATGCTTTAGGTGGCTTACCAGACGATCATAAACATTGTGCTGAATTAGCAATAAAGACCATGATACGTGCTATTGAAAAATATAAGATTTTAAATTCTTGATATAGATTAATAAAAAAAATGAAATATGTTTATGGACCTGTACCTAGCAGGAGATTAGGAAAATCATTAGGAATTGATCCAATCCCGTCTAAAACGTGTAATTATCAATGTATCTACTGTCAATTAGGAAAAACAACTGATTTTACTAACATTAGGAAAAACTACTTCCCTAAAAAAGAAATCATAGCTGAAATGAAAATAGCAATCAAATTAAACGAAAATCAATTTGATTATATAACATTCGTGGGGAGTGGGGAACCTACGCTATATAAAGATTTAAAGGATTTGATTTTAAGGGCCAAAGAGTTATCTAAAAAACCTGTTTGTGTGATTACCAATGGAAGTTTACTTTATCAAAAAGAAGTTCAGAATGCTTTAATGTGTTCAGATGTAGTTCTACCTAGTTTGGATGCAGGGGATGAGAAATCCTTCTTAAAAATAAATCGTCCTCATCCTACTATTAATTTTGGGAGAGTTATTCAAGGATTTATGGATTTTAAGAAATTATTTGCGGGTAGATTTTGGATAGAAGTAATGTTAATGAAAGGGATTAATGATACAAAAGAAGAATTATTAAAAATTAAAGAAAAATTAGATTTGATAAAGCCAGATAGAATTGATATAAATGTTCCAATAAGACCTCCTGTAGAAATTTGGGTAAAAATACCTGATAAGAACATTCTTTCAGATTTAAATGTAGTTTTCGATAATTATACGAATATGAATTTTCCTGAGGAGGGCGCTTTCTGTACCTATTCAAATGATTTTGAGAAAGAAGTTTTATCAATACTTGAGCGGCATCCAATGAGGCAGGATCAAATAATCGAATCTTTTTATTCCTCTAGGTTTAGTAAAGATGATATTATTTCCAATTTAAAAAAACTCAAATCAGAAAAAAAAATAGTGGAAATTTTGTATAATAATCAAACCTTTTGGAAATTAGATATTGGTTAAAATTTAACAAGGTTATAAAGTTTTTAAGCAGCTAACATCATTAATATTTGAGAACTAGATTTTCTAATGCTTTAGATACTTCAGGATTTAGATGATGTTCAATTTCACAAGATAATTTATGCACAATTGATTTATTTTTCAACTTTAGAACATTTACAAAAAACTTAAATAAGCAATTATAGTTTTTAATTATGTTCAGACCGATTTCTTTTCCTTTTTTAGTTAATCTTAGAGACTTTCTAGGCTTCCACGTTATTAATCCCTTTTCTTTTAAATTATATAACATGTTAGTCACTGAAGGTGGTTTAATGTTTAAAAAATTTGAGATCTCCGAATTTGATGCCCAACCACCTTTATTATTTTTTGAAATTAAATATATTGCTTTTAAATAATTTTCATAGCTTTCATGAATTTCTGACATTTTGTAACCAACAAAATCCTTTTAATAATTTAAAAAAAAATAAGGATTAATCCTCTCTTTCTAATTCTTCGATTCTTTTAGAGATATCGTCTATTGCGCTTTTAATTCCATTTATATCTTTTTCTAGGTATTCTTTCTCTTGTTTAAGCATAGTTAATTGATTTTCTGGTGTTATTTTTGGTAAAATACCTGGTGTGTATGAAGTATAAACAGGTGTATAAATTGGTCCATAACTCCACCTCCAGCCTCTACCAAATCTTACTCCCCAACCTCGCCCCCAACCTCGCCCCCAACCTCGACCAAGTCCCATTCCATAACCTCTTGTATATCCTGGTGAATCATAACCCGCACAATATCCTAAACCTCTACCAGTCATTGAACCTAGGCCTCTAGGTCCAGTTCTATCTCCACCTGGCATATCTTTATTACCTCTTATTATTTTTTGTGAATATTTATTCATTATAATCTGCTAATATATTAATATTAAATTAATTATTTAAGTCTTATGAATATATATTCAAAACAAGTTTTTATTATATTCTACAATTAAATTTTAACCCTATTATATAAAAATTGAATAAATAATTATCTTAATTAAATTAATATTGGCTTTAGTAATAGCTCTTCCTTATAGTGACTCAAATCTTTATTGATTCTGAGAAATCTATTAAATTTATAAAAATAAACTATCATATTTTAGGCACAACTAATATATTTAAATATAATTAAACATATAATTTAATAGGAATAAAGAAAGTTATTTTTCTCAATGAAATATCATGGAACCAAGATTCAAAAGTCCATTTCAAGAGAAAAAAAAAGCGGAAACATTAATAAACCGCTTAATTGACTGTCAAATCGGACAGAAACTTAAAGTATTAAGAGTAGATGCCGGTTATCATGCTAAAAGAAGACTTGCTGATCTAGGAATTATTCCAGGGGTTCAAATAATTAAAAGGAAAGCTGCTCCTTTTCGAGGTCCTATAGAAGTAATTGTAAAAGGAACTTCATTAGTTATTGGCAGAGGCCTAGCAGCTAGAATAATTGTACTGAGTGAAAATCCAAAATAATTATTTTAAACCGATTTGATAATTTAACCCTAAAATTCTATCTTTTTAGTAAGAAATATGCAAATCCATAAATCTAAGAAAAAGCGGGATAAAAAAAATAAGAAAGTTAAAGGTATTATTAATATTGGTTTAGCTGGTAATGCAAATGTTGGCAAATCAGTAGTCTTTAATCAACTTACTGGACTTTCTCAAACTATTGGAAATTGGCCTGGAAAAACCGTAGAAAAAATGGAGGGGCATTTAAATTCTTTAGGTTACCGATTTAATATTGTAGATTTACCAGGAATTTATTCTTTATCAACTTATTCATTAGAAGAAATTATTAGTAGAGAATATATAGTCTCAGAAGAAGTGGATGTTATTATTAATGTAATTGATGCTACTAATCTCGAGCGCAACTTATTCTTTACATTTCAATTATTAGAACTTAAAGTCCCAATGATATTAGCTATCAATCAGATGGATATCTTAAGAAAAAGAAATCTAAAATTAAATTTTGAAAAGCTAGAAGAAATCTTTAAATTACCCGTTATCCCTGTTGTAGCTGTTCACGGTACAGGTGTTTACCAATTACTTGAAGAAGCTATAAAATTAGTAGCATATCACCAACCTGTTTCATATCATAATAACCAAAAGCTTAATAATAATTTATCTGCCAAGGAAACATTTCATTTTCCAGATTTATCTTCAATATTGAAATATGGTAAAGAAGTCGAAACAAGAATAAATGAGTTAATTAGAAATATTGATATTCATTCAGAATATTTTACATCATTTAATTACCCTTCACGATTTTTAGCTATTAAGATTTTAGAAAACGATGAAGAAATTGAAAAAGTGTTTAAGG
>JBHLKA010000146.1:0-6699 GCA_048887145.1 Candidatus Hodarchaeota archaeon | reverse complement strand
AGCAGTTCAACAAATGATATCAAAATCATTACTCCTGCAGAAAATCCCATAATAAATGAAATGAATTTTGGATTAGGATTTTTCATAAAAAATGAGATAAAACTTCCTATAGAGGTTGATAACCCCGCTAACAAGCTTAATAAAAGGGCAAATAAAATTTGATCCATTTTTCTTTTAAATCTTCTTTTATTTATTTTTTAACCAATATATAGTTAATTTTATTAACAAAATTCTAAAGTAATGCAATGAGTTAAATTGAGTACTCATATAATAACAATTAGAAATAATTGTTAGGCGCGTCTAATTTATATAAAATAATCTTTCTATTTAAACATTATGAAATATAAAAGTTGTAATATTATTAATCATTGAATCAATATTTAATTATAAGGAAATAAGGATTAGTATATAGAATCAATATATTAAAAGAAAAAGAACATTCCAGCGTGGTTATCAAGAATATATTAGATGTTGATACTATATATAATATTGAAACATTTCATTATTTAAAATTATAGCCAATTAACAATAATTTGATATTGAAACGCTTATCTATTAATGATAAACTCTTCTTTTTTGAAAGAAATTTTTTTACACTTGATGGCCTTTGGATGGTCGAAACTGAGAAAGAGACAAATTGGGAGACTGCATTAAATATTGATTTAATTGTCTGGAAAAAGTTGTTAAAAATTATTTTCCTTAGACTTAAAAAATATCTGAATATAAAAACAGATAACTTAAAAGACTTTATTAAAATTTTAACTTTTAGGTGGTCAGTAGAGGGTTGGAATTATGAATTAGTAAACGGAGATCAGGATAATATTGAGATTAATATCAAAAATTGTCCTTATTACGCTGCTATGGATCGAAATCCTGATCGCCAAAACAAGATACCGTTAATATGTAAAGATGTTTGCATTCCTTTATATAAATCAATAATTAGTGAATTTAATAACAAAATAGAAATAAAGAGAACTAGTTATAAAGGATTAGGAGATATTAATTGTGACTTCAGATTTAGTCAACAAGGGGGTTCTTCCTCAAAATTACCTAATGTAAAAAGATTATCTAAAAGGAGACTAAGTAATAAAGATAAATTATTTTACTTCGCTACAAATTTCAGGACACTTGATGGATTATGGCTTATTGAAGTTGAAAATCAAATTAATTTTGAAACTGCGTTGAAAATAGACACTACTGTGTGGCAAAAATTATATGGAATATTATTTAGAAGAGTCATTAAATATCTTAATATTCAAGGTAATTCTCTCAAAGATCTCATCAAAATTCTATCGTTTATTTGGAATTGTGAAGGTAATAATCATAAGATAATTAAAAAAACCGAAAAGGAGATAATATTAAATATTGTTTCATGCCCTTATATTGAAGCTATGAAGCGTAATCCAGAACGTCATAAGAGAATTACCTCGATATGTAAGGGTATGTGTGTATCTTATCTTGATCCTGTAATAAAAAAGTTTAATCCTAAAATTGTTTTAAAACGTGAGAAGTTTATAGGAATGGGAAATAAAATCTGTGATTTTCATTTTACTTTAAAATAGGAGATCTTTGAAAAATCAATAAATATTTTCGAAAAAATCTATTTGTTCTTTTATGATAGATATTATTGTCTTTTTTTCCTGATTTGTAATTGAATATAATTCGAAAACTTTATTATCAATTTCTTTTACAAACTCTTTTGTTTTATTTGTTAATTTTCCATCACTTCGAAAGAGAAATTGAGAGATTTTATTAACTTTGGTTGCAAGTTCTACCTTTAAATATTTTGGACAATGAATAATGGGGAGATGTCTTATCATATATTGATTTAAGTTTATTGTTGTATCTCTTTGATTATTTATTGCATATCTACAATAAAATTGTATTAAACTCGAATTTAAAATAGCACATAAATATTTTAATTCATCAATATCAGCATGAAGGAGTGAATATATTGAAGATGTGAAGCATACTCTCTCTGCTGTAAAAATTGTCTGAGGATAAATGTTATTGTGTTTAATAAGTAATTTTGGATTAATATAATATTCATAATTCTCGCCCTTTAACATTCTAGCATTTACATTTTCAATATTAAAGGACTTTCTCTTTTTAAAATGGAAATATGTAAAATCTTCCTTAGCATTAATAAAAATACAAGATCCACTAAGGTTGTTTTTAATCAAGTTTTTTATCTTTTTAAGACCCTTTGCTTCTTCACCCCGAATCATCATTGGAAAATCTCTAATGTTTAAATAATTTAGATCTCCATTTTGTTCTATTTTATTAACTAGTTTTAATATTTCTTGACCAGCTTTAATTCTAATTCGGTTCATAGATACGGTTTCAGAATTACAATAAGGACAGAATTTCTGAAAGGAATAGACAAATATTTTTTTCGTCTTATCATTTAAATTACACTTCTCATTAAAGCAAATTCTTAGAGAATCTACTTTTTGATCTTTATAAGATTTAATTTCTTCATTAGGGTATTTATATACTCTTAAATCTTTAGACATATTCGCCTTTTTCTCATATATCACTATTTGAACTTCATTAGTGGCCTTTTTAAAAAGATTGGGACCAATATCATATATTTTTAAAAGATTAGATTTAGATAATAGATTATTTCTAAATTCGATATATCCTTGTCTTAAAAGAAAACTTTTCGGAACTAAAAAAGCTATTATTCTTTCTGTCCACCTAATCGCTTTTAAAAGAAAAGCGCAATAAATATCATTATAAAAAATTCCCTCTCTTTTCAAGAAATCTTTATGACTACTTCTAAGAATATTACCATAGGGTGGATTTCCTATAATAATATCAAAATTAGCTGTTTTAATATTAATTAAACTGTTTTGCAATTTTAGGTTTGAATTTAATAACGTTAATAATTCTTTTAATCTCGCGGGATTTTCATCGTGAAACCAATTTAAGAGATTTAATTTACATAATTTAATTGCAGAATCATTAATTTCAAAACCATAAAGGTTGTTTATGATTTTAAAATTAAGATCGATAGTAGATACGTTATATTTCAGCTTCTTCATCAATTCATGCATAATAGAAGCGGCACTAAGGAGAAACACTCCAGAACCACATGCAGGATCACAAATTCTAATACCTAGTAAAAATTTTTTAATTTTATTCTGAATATTTAAATCTAATGTATAAATTTCATCAATCCGAGCAATTTTAAGGTATTCAAATTCATTATTGAGTAATGATATTAGGGCTTGAGAAAAAATAAAATCTGAAATCTCTTTTTGGGTATAAAAAACACCTTCTTTCTTCTTCTTATAATAATTTGATTCAAATTTTTTTTCAATATCATTTATTAAGATTAAATTTTCTCTTAAATTATCGTATTTGTTGAACTGAATCGCATCAAGTACTGATTTGTATAATTTATTGATCTTATCTGCATTCTCTAAAATATTCATTTTTAAAAAATCAATTTTGTTTTATCACGAAGTTATAATAAAGAATTTAACTCATGAACACTAAATATATTATGGAGATTATTGTTTGTCTTTTTATAATTTTATCGATATTAAAGACTTGAAAATATGACTGAAAAAGAAGAAGGAGAAGATTATCAGGGAGTTGCTCCAATAAAGACTATTATCAAAAAAATGAAAAAGGATTATGATAAGAGTCCTAAAGGATGGAGAATTATAGGATCAAGTGACAAACACGGAAATACAGATACATTTATTACAAAAAAACCTGATGCTTATTGGCTAAAATCAAAAATGCTAAATCCTTATTCATCTCTAACAATGGGATCAATAGCCCGTAATATTAATAAGGATATCGATGAAAAAGTAGGAAAAAAAATGTCTCCTAATGATATGCTTCGTTTGTTTGGCATGATTGTTCCTGTTAAACAAGATCAAAACATCATTGCTGCAGGGATAGAAAAATATTCCCAACAACATGGTGACCATCTCAAAAAAGTTATCCATGAGAATAATCCGAATTTAGGTTATCAGCTCGCAAGAAGAATTGATGAGGAATTCACTAAAAAATATCCTCAAAGAAAGAACTTATATATCTAATTTTTAAAAATTCTAAATATTCTAAAATTTACGAGTTAAATTAGTTTTAGGTAATTTTTACACTCTTTCTTTTAATTTACCCAGCTCTTCTTTACTTTTAATTATAGGAAAATTTGCTGAATATTTAGAAGAATTATTCATTAATTCAGTTATTATAATACTCATCTTCTCCGGTCCAGATTTTTCTTCAAGAGTTTGGGCGAATTCTTTTAATGAAATAACGTTTAAATCTTCAACATAGAAAGAAACTCCCTTTTCTACTTCTTCAAGGAGAAATTGATAAGATAAATCTGCATTTCTTTCTGTTTTTATTAATGGCTCATCAGGATCTTCAAATGTATATGATATCTCTGTCCAGCGGGTACCACTTGAATCGTTGGGTATCATCCCGAAGATATAATCACTAGTAAAAAGCCATAAAGGGGTTCCATTGTTATAGGATGTATCTACAATTTGTTTAAATTCTTCACTCATATTACTCAATTTTTTCAAACTAAATTCAAATAATCCTTGAATAGAATAGTTAAAAATCCAATTTTAATTTTATAATTTTAAGTTTATTATTTTAATCTTTTCTTTTCTACTTTTTTATAAATGAGTTTTTAAAATAAAGGAAAATAATATCAAATATGCGAACACTCGATTTTAAAAATTTAAGTATTGATATTCAAAATTGGATAAAAAATTATATAGATTCTGCTAATGCTGATGGGGTTGTTGTGGGTTTAAGTGGAGGAATTGATAGTTCTGTTGCGGCATCATTATGCGTTAATGCGATTGGAAAAACAAAAGTTATAGGATTAGGATTACCTTGTGAATCCCCAATCAAAGATCTTGAGGACGCTAAATTAGTTGCTCGCCATTTAGGGATTGAATTTATGGTCATAGACTTAACAAAACCTTATAACCAATTCTTAGAATTATTTGCCCCAATCATAAAACCTAATACTATATCAAATGCTAATATTAAACCTCGGCTAAGAATGATTGCTTTATATTATGCAGGTCAATCGTTGGGAAAATATCTAGTGGCTGGCACAGGAAATAGAGCTGAATTAGCTATTGGTTACTTCACTAAGTACGGAGATGGTGGAGTGGATTTTGAACCACTGGGAATGCTCTATAAATCTGAAGTACGAGAGCTTGGCAAAGTTCTTGAAATCCCTAAACACATTATTGAAAAACCTCCATCACCAGGTCTATGGTCTGGTCAAACTGATGAGGGAGAAATAGGCTTATTGTATAATACTATTGACGAGATATTATACAGAATGGACTACAATTTAGGATTTGGAGGATTAAATCTGGAGGAGGTTAATAAAGTTAAAGAAATGATGAAAAAAGCAGAACATAAGTTACTTATGCCGCCAATGTATGAAATTATTAAAGATGAATCTTCCACTAATTAGATTTAAAATTATAATAGAATTGAAGTTGATATTATAAAAATCAATAACTTTAAAAATTAAAATTATAAACTAGCAATAATTCTTCTTATTTTATTGATTCTTGATGTTATATCATTGAGTTTATTTTTAAGCACTATACTTTCATTCTTATATTGCATATCAGCAATAGAACCTTTTTGATATTTCGCGTCTAATTCTTTAAATTCTTTTTCTAATGAATATCGCTTTCCTTCCAAGGCGATTAATTCTTGATATAAAGAATCCTTATCTGTTGGTAGTTCCTCTTCAGGAACAATAACCTTTCTTTCCTTAATAGCTTGCTTTGATTGATTAAAATTAATAAAAGGAGTGACATGGGTAGTTTCCCCCTTTTCATTATTTAAACTCCTCTTAGGTTCTTTTAATTCTGCTTTCTTTTCTTTAGATTCTGATGTTTTTTCTCCTACCGATGAAAAAACATTAAATAAATCTGTTGTACTGGATTTAATTGAACCGGTTTCGATTTCTTCGATTTTCATAGATGAAATTTTAGGTTTTTCAACTGAAAAAATTACAGATTGCTTTTCTTCCGACTCTAACTCTGGTTTTGGTTCAAAATCAGATTCTTCTACTACAATGGATGTAATTTTACGTTTTTCAGTGATGATTGGGATATCATTGGTTTCTTGTACAAATGGACTTATCTCTGGTTTTTCTTTTGGAATGGGAATTGAAACTCCAGAAACTTCCTCAGCTGACTTCTTAGGAATAGGAGTTAACTCTTTATGAACTTCTTCCTCATCCATCTTTATAGTTTCTAGCTTAATTGGTTCAATTTTAGGTTCTTTTTTCTCTTCAGTCTTTATCTGAGGTTTTATTGGAGGTCTTTTAAAAACGGGAATTTTTATTTTTGGGGGAGGTAATACGGGTTCTTTCTTGGCTACAATTTTTTTTACTTCTTTCTTTTTAGAAATGGATTTAAGAGTTTCATCCTTTTTCTCTAGTTCTTTTTTAAGATCTTCAATCTTACCTTTTAAACCTTCAATTTCTCCCTTGAACTGTTCAGATACCTTATTAACAATTTGGGTCATATCTATTTCTGTTTTCTCGACTACTTGTTCAGTTGGTTGTTGTATTATTTGGCTGGCTTCCTCTTTTGAAATTTCTTCTTGTTTTTGAGGTATTTTTAATAATGTTCTTATATCATCTGGAATTGAAGTCTCTGAAAACCATAAATCAAGCGTATCCCAATC
>JBHLKA010000145.1:0-6719 GCA_048887145.1 Candidatus Hodarchaeota archaeon | reverse complement strand
GTAGATTTATCAAACTTTCCTGTAGCATAGCGCCTAATGAGGGAGGTTTTCCCTACATTTTTAGCCCCTGCAACAACGACCTTAAACTTAATCATTAGTTAATATTACCTTTATTTGTTTTAAAATATCAATTGAATCTGAATCTATTTCAATATAATATTATTAATATGAATAAATAATATTATCTTTTCTTTTTGATTGATTTTGATATTAATAAATCTGAATTAAGAATCTAACTTATATTTATATCTACTTATTTTATAAATTTCTTGGGCAATTTTTTTACCAATATTTTCAACCTTTACTAAATCTCTAATATCCGCATTAAATATGTCTTGAAGTGTATTTAATTCTTTTAGTAAATTTTTGGCACGGAGAGCATTTACACCAGGTATTCCTGCAATAATATATTCTAATAAACGAGAAATCTCAATAGGCTTTTTATCAAATCTTAATTTTGGCTCTCCTTTAGATAGGGAATGTTCTTTTTTGGCCAATTGATAAAGAAATCTAGCTGAATCCATAGGGTCATTTGTTTTATAAATTAAAATACCTAAATTTAATATAATAGTTGTTATTGCTCCATATAATGCATTTTCATTAATGGATGAGTTTAGAAAGGGATCTCCTTCTAAAATTAATATTGGTCTTTCAAAATTATTCCGTAATTCGAATAATTCATTAAATAGCCGTCCATCCTTGAGCGAATCATTAAAATCTTGAGCAGATTTCCTCTCAACTCCTACTCTTTCTGAAATTATATAATCAGCAACGATTAATTGTTCTAACTTCAAATTTGCCCCCATTAATGAAAGGCTTCTAACAACTGGAGAAGCTGTTTCTCTATTATCACAAATTATATAAATTTTATCAAGTTCGTCTAGCTGTTTTGTAGCCTGATGCTCCTCTTCACTAACTCCTATATTAGTTGTTTTTTTCTCCTCCTTCTCTATAAAATTTAAAAGACTGGGTTGTTTCTTTCGTGAATTTGATTCTGATTCTTTAATTTTCTTCAGACTTAGCCTCATATTCTTTTCTTTTGATTTTTCTGCCCAATAATACCCTTCATCTCTAGTATTTTCAGCCATTAATATATAAACCTTTCCTTCTTTTCTCCTACCAGTACGTCCTCTTCTTTGGATTGATCTAATTGCACTTGGTACAACATCGTAAAATATTACCATATCACATTCTGCAATATCCAATCCCTCCTCTGCTACGCTTGTACCTACCAATGTATTGAAATTACCTTCTTTAAATTCTTCTAAAATTTTTATTTGTTCTTTTTGAGTTAAACCCTTATCAAAGGATCTTTTCTGTTGACCAACAAACCTATGAACTTTAATAAGTGGGTCATTACCTAAAAAGTGAACGATGTTGTTAACAGAATCTCTATAATGACAGAAAACCAAAATTCTAGAAGTTGAATTTTCCTTCAACTGTTCTTTTAATAGTTCTTTTAATCTTTCCAATTTAGGATGAATTATTCCCTTTGATATAACAGAATTCACTAAATTATTCATTCGCTTAAATTTATAATCATGATATAACTCTTTAAGCGATTTATTGGCCGTATTTTTTTTTATTTTCTCTTCAATTTTACCTAGATAATCTTTTAATGCGCTAATGCCTTGGGTTTCAACTAATTCCTGCATATGGGAAAGTCTAATAGCATTTGAAGCATGCTTTTTGGCAATAAATAACTGAATTTTCTCATTATCTTCTTGAGCACTAGATATTTGTTTGTTAATTGTATTATTTAATTTCAATAAATCCTTTCTTGAGATTTTATTAACATCTGAAGAATTTAAAAGTCCAATTTGTTTTAACCATTTAAAAATATCTCTTAATTTTTCTGTAAGGATACCACTAATTTCCAAAAATTCATCTGGAAGTTTAATTTTTATCCATTCATTATCAACATTATGAATATAAGGCTTTACATCAGAATCTACGTCAGTTCTAATCTCAATGTGATCAATGTATAAATTTTCCTTAATTTCATTAATTTTTCCCTCTGTGGACCCAGGGCTTGCTGTAAGTCCTAATATTTGAGGATTTATAGCAGATTCCATATACTTCTGTGCAATAAAACAATAAGCATAATCACCCACTGCTCTGTGGCATTCATCAAAAATGATTAAGGAAACATTCTTAACTGAGTATAGATTGGAAATTATATCATTTTGTAAGACTTGTGGAGTCATAAAAGCTATTTTTGCTTCACTCCAAGTAATTTCACGTTTTTCAGGAGGTATTGTGCCTGTTAAAGATATTAATTTTTCTTCTGAAATTGTGGTTAAATCCAAAAAAGATTTATAATGTTGATTGACCAATGGTTTTGTTGGGGCTAAAAAAATTATTTTTGAATTTGGTAATTCTGACAATCTCTGTACAGCTAGCATCAAACCTAATATTGTTTTTCCCAATCCTGTTGGAATAACTACTAAACAATTTTTATTTAGACAATTAATGAAAATATTTTCTTGGTAACTCCTTCTCACAATCGAATTCTCCTTAACTAAAGGATGAGACAAATAATTTTGCTTAGTAGATATAAGAATCACCAAAATCGATAAGTTGCCTTAGTATTAAGATATATCTTTAGTCGAATTATTATAAAGTAACAGAGTCAATAGAATCTCTTAAATTATATTGATACTTTTTTAATAATAAGTTAATAGGTCATTTTATAGATTAGAAGTCTTAATCTAATAAGCGCGAGTGGTTTAGTGGTTATAACGACACGCTCACACCGTGTAAATCATCACTCTATAAAAGTGTTGATCACGATGGTCGGGGGTTCAATATTCTGATAATTTATTTCAGAATGAGCAATTCCCCCCTTGCGCATTCTTTTATAGCAATATGAATTATTTAATCACTTGATTGAGTGTTTAAACCAAAAAAGTTTTATTTTATATTACATTTCAAAATTTAATTACTTTTTTTATGGTTTAAACCATGTCTTCCTTTTTAGAATCTCGAGAATTAAGAAAAAAATATAAGGAAGTTAGAAAATACGTTAAAATAGGACCGATCTTCCTTACACGATATGAAAAAGCAAGAATCGTGGGGGCAAGAGCTCTACAAATTTCGTTTGGAGCCCCAATATTGGTTGAAAAGCCAAAAAATCTTATAGATCCTATTAAGATTGCTCTTATAGAATTGAAATCTCAAATTTTACCTCTTACAATAAGAAGGGAACTTCCTTCGAGCGAGTTCCAAGATATCCCAATCAGTAAATTAATACTAAAAAAAGATTAAAATATTCCTCAAATCATTGAGTTCGATATTTACCTCTTTCTGTGAGGAAATATACGATATTAGCTCCTACTTCTTCGGCTTCTACATACCCTTTCATTATCAAATTATTAAGTATTTTTTCTAGCTCTGCTTTTTTAAATGGTTCTATGCCTAATGGAACTCTGCTTTGGTTGGAAATTATAGCAATCCGAGATAAAAACAACCTCTTTCCTCCAAAAGTCTCAAGAATTGTAAGTTCATCATTGCTAAGTCGTTCAAATTGGTCATGTTCTATGTACTTATCTCTTAATGTTTTTGCAAGATCCATAGTTTCTTGACTTATTTCTTGCTTCTTTACTTCTACATGCTTTAATTGTACTAGATCTTTTGCGATAGGTTGCTTTTTAGAATGAGCCATTTTTTCTATATAATTTCGAATTTTTTCTTTTTCATCTAATTTTTCTTTCAATGGCGGTTCTTCTTTTTTATCATCCATAATAATACCATAAGGCATTTAATAATAAAAACTTATATTCAATTAATGAAAAAGGTCATTATCCTAAAAACTGGAGAAAAAATTACGATTAAACATATTGAAGAATCAGATGTCAATGGGATCTGGAACAATTTTAATCAAGTTGTAGAAGAAGGAATTTACATTCCAGTATTATTTCCTGTAAGGTCTGAATTTGAGAGGAATTCATGGTTTAAAACTATTAAAAAGGAAAATGAAATTTGTATAGTAGCCATTCAATCAAAGTTTAAATCCCCTTACGATGTGCTTGGAATGTGTGAAATCTCTAATTTAGAATGGGATGCTGCTGCTCATGTAGGGAGTTTAGGAGTCATTGTAAAAAAGAAGTATAGGGATAAGGGTATTGGATTTAATTTAATTGATACAGCAATTCGAGAATCTAAAAGAATAAACCATAAAGAAAAAATAGTGCTGAGTTGCTTCTCTAATAATGAAAGAGCAATATATCTTTATAAAAAGATGGGGTTCCAGGTAACTGGAATTAGAAAAAACCAATTTTGTATGGATTCTAAATATTATGATGAAATCATGATGGATTTATGGATTGATGATTATTTAGTAAATCATCCTTAATAAGCGCCATAAATTTATGGAAATCTAGTCTTTTTAGCATATTGTCTTTTACTTTCAGGACTTAATGGATTTTCATTTAAAAAAATAAAATTCAAGTTTTTTAAATTTTCAATATCACCTATTCTAAATTCTGAAATATAATTATTTTCTAAAAATAGAATGATTAGACTTTCAAGATTTTCTATTCCTTCTAATTTGGTTATGCGATTTTTATCTAAAAATAATTCCTGAAGTTTAATTAGATGATCCAACCCTTCTATTTTCTTAATTTTATTATTAGAGAGCTCAAATTTAGTTAAATTATATAAATTTTGTAGATTTTCTATGTGTTCAATTAGATTATTTGAAAGATTTAGTATTTTTAGTTCAAATAAATTATCTAAACCACTGAGATGTTTAATACTATTAGCATTTAAACGGAGAGAAGTTAAATGTATAAGATTATCCAAACCAGAAATTTCTTCAATTTGATTATTAGATAAATTTAAATTCTTTAATTTATATAGCACTCCAAGATTTTCAATTTTTTCAATTGTATTATACCCAAGATTTAAATATTCTAGATTTGATAATCGCTCCAAATTCCCTATTTTAAGAATTAAATTATGATCTAAAGATAACTTTCTAAGATTTGTTAAATTTAGATTTTCTATTTTTCTTATTTGATTTTTAGATAACTTTAATTCTTCTAGGTTGCGTAAATTTTCTAAATTTTTTATTTTATTAATTTGATTGTTAGTTAAATCAAGCACTTTTAAGTTTTGAAGATGATCGAGAGTATCAATTTCATTTATTTTATTTCCTTGAAGCAAAAGATGCTCTAATTTGAATAATTTATAAAATGCAGGAATCTCTGAGATATGATTTAGATTGGAATTCTCACAATTTAAGAGGATTATAATTCCCTTTCTCAATGTGACATTATAGCCACGATATCTTTTATAATAATCAAATAAAATTAAGTTATAGCACAATTCTAAAACAGATTCACAAATCGAAGAAGTATAGTCAGTATTGAAAATTTCCTCAGGAAATTCCTTGAATTTACTAGAAAAATATTTTTTAATTGATTTTTTTAAAAATTCTTTTATTACTTTATGAGCCTTTTTAGATTTCAGTGAATTCAATATCTTTATGGCTAGAAATTTTTGATCAATATTTTCTAAACTAGATAATGTGAATTCTAAGAGTGAGATTAACTTTTTATGGTTGAGATATCTTCCCTTTAATAGATTTCCAGACAATAAACGCATTTTAGGATCTTCATCAGATAAAAATATATGTTCAAAAAATCTAAAATTTTTTCCATTATCAAGATAACCAAAAACTTCTAAAGCTTCTTTTCTCAGGTCAGGATCATTAGAATTATTAATCCAATCTTTTAATAAAGAAAATGCTTCTTTATATCCTATTTCATTGAAACTTTTTTTAATATATTGAGGATTAAGATTCATAATTGCAATAAATATCTCTGCTTATATTTTTAGAATTTTTCAAAAAATTTGAAGATTATTTACATTTTAATACACGATAATGTTATAATTGAAATATCTAGAAAATTGTTTTACTATGTAATTGTGAGCAAAAAAGATCAGAATTATGGATCTCAAAAAAAAGCTTTTTGTGATAACAACAACGAACCTAAAAAAAGAGAGCAAGATTGAAATTATATATGAAAGCATCGACTTTATAAATCAAATTATCATTCTTTATAAATAATTTGAAAGAAATCGTTTTACATATCGCACGTTTAATTAATGGTTTAAAAAAATTTATAAAGGCGAAATTTATTATATTTGTAATTTTAATTTGTTATAATTTATCGATATTATTATACGTAAAAAAATATAATATATAGATAAAAATATAAAAACAAAAAATTCTATTTGGAATATAATTAAACATCAAAAATAAAATCCTAAAAAATAAAAATAATAAGGCTGAAAAATATGGCAGAAGAAGAAAGTTTTTTAAACGCAAAAGCCTTAGTCGTTGACAACGGTACTGGTATTTCCAAAAACGGTTTTGCTGGGGAAGACCAACCTCGTTCAGTTTTTCCAACTTTGATTGGATATCCTAAATATGAGTCAATTATGACTGATGTAGAGCATTATACTCGAGAATATTATATTGGAGAAGAGGCTATGCAACTTAAGGGAGTTTTGAAATTAATGTTCCCTGTAGAGCACGGTATAATCGAAGACTGGACTGCTATGGAGAAAATTTGGCACTACACCTTCTATACTGACTTAAGAATTGATCCTAGTGAACATCCCGTTCTCCTAACGGAAGCTCCATTAAATCCAAGACCAAATAGGGAGAAAATGGCCGAGATCATGTTTGAAACCTTTAATGTCCCAGCTTT
>JBHLKA010000144.1:0-6762 GCA_048887145.1 Candidatus Hodarchaeota archaeon | reverse complement strand
TAATTATAAATTGGTCCGGAAGGTTTTGATGTATAATAGGGACGATTACAACCAGGACATCCACTTGTCATAAAGGCATTAGAATTTTCAATTATAGTTTTTAATTCGCTTTTGTTTATGTTAAATTTAATTATATCTCCTTGCATATTAAAGGTAAAATCTTTTAATTCTTTATCCTCATTGATTATTAAATACCTTCCAAGTTGGATTTTCCTAAATATAATAATATCAGGTTTGGAATTAATCTCAAGTATTGTTCCTTTTATAGGAGTAAAAGCGAATAGGCCTACTTTGATCTTTAAGTTATGTAATTTTTCAATCAGTTCCAAGACCTGTTGCGGAGTTTCTCCTAACCCAATTATCAGATGAGTGGTCACAAAACCTACTGAAAATATTTCTAATGCATCATTTAGGCTTTGAAGATGTAAATTCCAATTATAAGGTCCATTTACCCCTTTTCCCTTAACTTTTTCAAAAATTTCTTCAGTAGAGCCATCTAAAGCAATACCAATCCTCTCAACGCCAATTAATTTCAACTCTCTTAGCTTACTTTTTGGCATGGGAGGTATTGCAATAGAGAGAGGATTATTTGAATTTTTCTTAATTTTAGTTATAATCTCAACTAAATCATCAAAATTTTTGTCATAATTCAGTGTCTGTATACAAATCCTTTTAAACTTCTTATGAGGAGGTAAATAATTTAGTCTAGTTAAAAATTCTTTAAATTCAAAAATTGGCCAAGTTATTCGTGATAAAAACTCTACGGAGCCTTCAGAGTCTCTAGCTTGAGGACAGAATCCACAATTTGCCGTACAATGGCCTTTCAGGTAGGTCATAATGTAGCAAGTAGTGGGGGCAATGTCAAATTTATTACTTTGAGATAACCCTAAAACTACTGCACTTCCAATTGAGACTCTAACTTTTTCGATAGTCATTAAGCGTTCTAAAGTTTATAATTAAGTTAAGTTTTTTACAATAAATTTAATCTCTATTTCAAAAAAAATTTAATGAATAAATTATTCAAAATAATATTTAGTTAAGCAATTTTAAAATAATTTGGGTTCACTTCTATGGTTGAATACGATCCACATGTAATTGAGAAAAAGTGGCAAGATAAGTGGGAAAAGGGAAAAATTTTTGAGGTTAAGGAAGATTTAGCTAGAAAAGACCTAAAATACTATGTTCTTGAAATGTATCCGTATCCTTCATCAGAATTACATATGGGACATTTAAGAAATTATTCTATTGGGGATACATATGCGCGTTATAGGAGGATGTGTGGCTATAATGTCTTATATCCTATGGGATACGATTCTTTTGGCTTACCCGCTGAAAATGCTGCCATAGATCATGGAGTTGATCCCAGAAAATGGACTGATTCGAATATAAGTGCTATTCAACAACAACAAAAACGTATAGGTCTTTCATATGACTGGACGAGAATGATATTTAGTCATGATCCAAATTATTTCAAGTGGGATCAATGGTTTTTTTTGAAGATGTTTGAAAAAGGTTTAGCATATAGAGAAAATTCATATGTAAATTGGTGTCCCGATTGTGCAACAGTGCTTGCCAATGAACAAGTTCAAGGAGGAAAATGTTGGAGATGTAATACAGATGTAGAACAAAAGTTTCTTACTCAATGGTTTTTAAAAATAAGAGCTTACGCGGAGGAATTACTTGAGGGTTTGAATATTGTTGATTGGCCAGAAAAAGTAAAAACGATGCAACAAAATTGGATTGGAAAATCAGAAGGATCAATTATAAAATTTCCAATAGAAGGAGAAAAACGCACTATTGATATATTTACAACTAGAGCAGATACATTATTCGGTGCTACATTTATGGTTTTCGCACCTGAACATCCATGGATTAGAGAATGGGTAGAAAATACTGATTATTTTGAAGAATTTGAGCAATTTTATAAAGAAGTAGTAAAGCAGAATAAATTTGAAAGAACTGATATTGATATTGAAAAAAAGGGGATGTTTATCGGTAAATACGCTATAAATCCAATAAATAATGAAAAGCTACCTATTTACATTGGAAATTTTGTCATTTATGAATATGGTGCTGGTGCAGTAATGGCTGTTCCTGCTCATGATCAAAGAGATTTCGAATTTGCTAAAGAATATAATATTCCAATCAAAATAGTAATTCAACCATATGATTATATATTAAATCCTGAAAAAATGACCAGAGCTTATGAAAGTGATGGAATTTTATTTAATTCTAATGAGTTTAATGGTATGGAAAATAGAAATGCAATGAATGCCATTACTGAAAAATTAGAACAGTTAGAAATGGGTTTTGCTACTATTAACTATAAATTAAGAGATTGGTTAATTTCACGTCAAAGGTATTGGGGTTGCCCAATACCTATTATTTATTGTGAAAATTGCGGGACTGTTCCTGTACCTTATGAAGATTTACCTGTAAAACTCCCAACAGACGTTAAATTTACAGGTAAAGGAAATCCATTGAAAACTAGTAAAATTTACGCTAATGTGAAATGTCCTAAATGTAACAAACCCGCAAAGAGAGAAACTGATACAATGGATACATTTATTGATAGTTCATGGTATTTCTTTAGATATTGTGACCCCGAATCAAAAGATCTACCATATAGAAAAAACCTTGTAAACTATTGGGGTAATGTTGATCAATATATTGGCGGAATAGAACATGCTATTATGCATTTATTGTATGCTAGATTTTTTACTAAAGTTGCGCGAGACTTAAATTTACATTCTCTTGATGAACCATTTCAAAGATTATTAACACAAGGTATGATAAATAAGTCACATCCATATTGTCCAGTGTGTGAAGCATTTGCAATGAAAGCAGATATGAATAATAAGGAATGTAAACGATGTGGTTCAAGATATATACTAAAAAGTGTAAAAATGAGCAAAAGTCTTGGGAACACTGTAGATCCTATTAGTATAATGGATAAGTATGGTGCTGATGCAGCAAGATTCTTTATATTATTTGGTGCTAGTCCAAAGTCAGGACTGGAATGGTCTGATGAAGGTGTTGATTTTGCATTTAAATTTATTACGAAGTTTTTCACATTAATGTGTGAACCTATAGATAAATTTAAAAAAGAGAGAAATATAAGAGACGTTCTAATTAAATATTCTTTAAATAAGACTGTCAAAAGTGTTTCTGAGAACTTAGAAAAAATTGCAATAAGGGATTCTATTAATGAAATTATTCAATTTATATCAGAATTAAATAAATATAAACTTGAAGGTGTACACAAGGAAATTTTTGAACATTGTAAAAAAATTATAGTACAATTATTACACCCAATTGCTCCACATGTCTCTGAAGAGATATGGGAGATTTTAGGAAATAAAGAATTTTTGAGTTTAACACCTTGGCCCTCATACGATGAAGATATTTTAACTGTTGAAAATGACTATAAATTAAAACTTCTAAATAAAACAATGGATTCAGTAAATCAGATTTTACATATTATCAAGGTAACTAATGTTAAAAAATTATCAATTATTGTAGCTGAAGAATGGAAGCATAGTTTTATTTCAGATTTACTAGAATTAATTGAAAGTATGGAAGATCATAACAAAATCATTAAAGAAATAATGAAAAATGAAGATTATAAGAAATATGGTGAATTTATCGTAAAGATTATAGAAAACGTATTAAAAAATCGTGGTAAATATATGGTATCTCCCCTATCTGCTGATGAAGAATATCAATTTTTTACCGAAATAAAATCATTGTTTGAAAAAAAATATCTCTGTCCTACTATTGTATTGCATGAAAGAGATTCACATGAAAAAAAGGCAATTCAAGCTTTACCTGGAAGACCTGCCATCATATTAAAATAAGAATTTCTTCAAAAGAAATGATCTTTTGTTTTTTCTATTATCACATAGATATTAACTCAATTAATTTAAATATTTATAGTTAAATCATTATTAATAGATATACTATAAATTATTTGATGAAACTTTATTATTAAAATCAGAGAATATGACTTTTTACGAGCTTTCAGTTATAACTAACACTGGATTTCCTTATTATCATTTGCATGTGAAAGATCCTCCAAAAAATGTAAAATTATTTTTAAGATTTTTTGATTTTTCCGAAAGTAAATCAGATTCTGTCTTAAATTTAGATCCTGTCAGTTCTTTTGAACTTAATGCGGGTTTAGTTTCTGCCTTATTCGAATTTGCGCGAAATTTAGATAAAAAAATAGAAATTCTTGAATTTAATACAAATAAAGAAGCTAACTATTTTGATAAAGATTCAGAATATAATGGAGATGTATTGATAACTACACAAACAGAACCTTATTTATTACATAAGTCAGTTCATCAAAAAATGAAGTTAATTTATAATTCAATCATTGTAGATAAAATTCCTCTTGATTCTGCCTTAGAAATTTTACAAAATGAGGAAGACTTAATTCTTGATATTCTAATGGATAAAGAAGCAAGAAATCGAATTCAAGCTAGTAATTACGAAATATCAAAACTAGGATATAATCTTCTCAGTGAAATGAAAGATTATGGTCTTAATGGAATATGCGTTGCTTCATTTGATTTATCCCCAATTATTGTGTTTGGAAAAAAGTATTCTTTAAATGATATTGGCAAAATTCTTAGACATATTGGAATTTTTGCAGAAATATCTCCTATGGAATGGATTTATAGGCAGTCCTATCTTTCACAAGAGCAAATATGGGTATACATTATTAATTCAGGAGTAGGACCAACAGTTAATGGGTTGTTTGAGTCATATTTTTATCTCTTATTTGCTGAACCTCAATCATACTTAGGAGAATTTCCTGGAACATTAGCCACAAAATTTAATCAAATTCTTGGTTAATTTTAATAAAAAATCTACTTTAAAGTTGCTTTTGCAGCTTTTACTATTTCAAATAAGGATTCTGCTTGTAGGGATGCGCCTCCTACTAGGCCTCCGTCAATATTTTCTTTTCTAAACAAATCTTCTGCATTACTTGGTTTTATTGAACCACCATACTGAATTCTTACGCTTTGGGCTGTATCTTTATTATAATTGTTTTCTAGTAATTCACGGATATATAGATGTATCTCTTCAGCCTGCTCTGGCGTAGCAGTTTTACCCGTTCCTATTGCCCAAATTGGCTCGTAGGCAATTATTATTTTTCTAAATTCTTCTTTGGTAATGTCTTTAAAAGTATTTATAAATTGATTAAGAATGATTTCTTCCGTTTTTCCAGCTTCTCTTTCTTCAAGGTGTTCTCCTATACATACTATTGGATTTAAACTTAAAGATAAAGCCTTTTTCAACTTTTTATTTATTAATGCATCAGTCTCCTGAAAAATATCTCTTCTTTCACTATGTCCCAGTATAACATATTCGCAACCAATATTTTTAAGGAATATAGGAGAAACTTCCCCTGTAAAAGCTCCCTTTTCTTCAAAATACATATTTTGAGCTCCAACCTTTATTTGGGTCTTCTTAATAGTATTAACAATAACATTTAAAACTGTATATGGCGGAAAGATAATAATATCAACCGAGAATGTCTTTTTTATTTTAGATTTAAAATCTTGAATCATTTCTAATGCTTCCTTAGGCGTTCCTCGATTCATTTTCCAATTCGCACCAATGATTAGCTTTCTCATCAAATTCACTTATTTAATTATTATTATTTTTAAATAAATCTATTTTCAATCTTATTTCAATTTTTAGAAGGACTATAATGCTAAAAATTCTAAAAATAAAATTTTTTATAAAAAGAAAGAGTATCAGAAAAAAAATTAATCTTCTTTCTTAAGTTTTTCAGATAATTTTGTTGTTTCTAATAGTTTTTGTACTTCATTTACATCAGGAGTTAAAACTTTTGGTAATCCAAGTTGCTCCCTTCTTCTTTCTATCGCTGGTTGCATCGGGATTGCTTTTCCATTTTCCAAAATTGTTGATGCTTGAGTAGTATAATAATCTGGAGCTTCTCCTCGATCAACGCTCATGTTTTTTAGAATAGTAAAAATTTCAGTAAGTTCAACCTTTTGAGGGCAAACTTCATCACAGGTATCACAAACAGTGCATCCCCAGATATTAAATGCATTTTCCTTACCAAAAATCTTTTCTTTTAATCCAAGGAGCGCATCTAAAATCAATCTTCTAGGATTATAGCGTCCATTAGTGACTTGTGCTACTGGGCATGCTCCACTGCAAGTAGCACACTGATAACAATAAGCAAGGGTACTACCAATATCAGACTGGATGATCTGGTTTCTAAAATCAAAATCTATAGTTGCCATTTTAATTATATGAGATTTTCTTAAACTTATATATTAATAACTCTCATTCTATTTTAAAATTAATTCTTTTATTTTTCAATTGAAATCATTTTAAAAAGATATTTCAAACATTTTAAATGAAATTAATAGGTTTTTAAAAACTTGGTAAAAAAAAGAGTAAATCAATTTGTTAAATATATATTCATAAAAAATTATATCTTTGCTATAATACTTTTTAAAACATTCTCACCGGCAGCTCCTATCATGATTCCATCTCTTACTAAGGGTTGACCTTGAATTTCAATAATTCCATTAACCATTTCGCCATCTTTAAAAAAGAGAAGCGTTGGAATAGCTGTTACACCAAATCTTTCACCTAAAGGTCTATTTTGGTCCAAATCAACTTTCACTAGTTTTATAAGCCCCTCTTCCCTAAGTTTTTCTAAGATTGGGCTTAAAAATTTGCAAGGTCCACACCAAACCGTATAAATATCACATA
>JBHLKA010000143.1:0-6801 GCA_048887145.1 Candidatus Hodarchaeota archaeon | reverse complement strand
GGATTTAAAGAGCTTAAGAACTCAAAATATTTCAAAAAAATAAGAGATAATCCAGATTTTATTAGCCTTTTTAATTAAATCGGTAAAAAAAAAAGTATTAAGAGCATTTTGCGAATAAAATTAAAGAATTAACATTTTTGTCAATATTTAAATAAAATATCTTCTTTCTCTTTTTCACAACTCCATTAAAATAAAAAAGAAATCCTATAACTTTTTAAAAAAGAGGTAAGAGAAAAAATGGCAGAAATGTCAAAAGCAGCAAAAATAATGTTTTTAATAAATGCAATCGTTTCCTTTATTTTTACTGTGTTTTTTTTGGTAATTCCAGAAATATATGCTAGCTGGATGATGCCTCCTCAGTTCTGCTCTGTCACTATCCGCCAAGTGGGCGGAACACTATTAGTCCTTGGAGTTTTTTCCGTGGTAGGATTAATAAGGAAAGAATTTGAGCATGTTAGAATAGTGTGGGAATTAGGCATCCTCTGGCTTATTGTTATCCTTTGTATTGATATATGGGCTATGATTGCAGTTGCAGGCTCATTTGATTTTACTGTGATAATTGAGGCTGTATTAATTGCTGCCAATATCGTTTTTTACATACTAGAAATAAGATAAAAATTAATTATATATTCATTTTTTTTAATTTTTTAATCGCTTTAACCAATTTGACTTTTTTGTCCTTCTCTTCTATTCAAATCATTTATTAAAGTCAAATTTAAAATAAAAACAACTTTAATATTATCTAATTTAAAAGACTTTTAAGGTAATTAAATTATGACAGAAGCAGTAACTGAAGATTTTTATGAATTATTAAGACAAAAAATGGATAAATGGCCAACAAGAACCCCAAAATCAAAAGATATAATGAAAATTTTAAAAGAACTCTTTACAGAGGAAGAAGCTGAGATTTTAAGTTATTTTAAGGCACCTTATATGGATTTAGCAAGTCCCTTGGAAATAGCTCAAAGAAGTGGTAAACCTGATGAAAAAGTAATTGATACTTTAAATTCTCTTGCTCAAAGAGGCTTAATGTTTAAACTTGGAAAATCGAGAAAAAGGGCAAAATTTTCGATTTGGCCTACTGTAATAGGTATTTTTGAGTTTGTATTTAGTAATGCTAAAATCTATTCAGATGAGAAAATAAAGCGTCTGGCAAGACTTTTTGATAATTACTTGAATAGGTATATAATTCCAACAGCCTATACATCAAACTATCCATTTTCTAGGGTTGTTCCATCGAAAACCTCCGAAAAGGTAATTGAAATCAATGAAGATTTAGGAATTGTTTCACAAAAAATCTGTGCTTTTGAGGAGGTTGAGGAATTGATAAATCAATGTACTTCTATTGCAACAATGCCATGTTCTTGCCGAGTAAAAGCCAAACACCTTGGTTATACTCCTAAAACGCTTATCGATGTTTGCATAACATTTGACATGGCAGCAGAATTCTTTATTGAAAATGGAATGGGTAAGAAATTGTCTAAAGAAGAAGCATTAGATTTATTGATAAAATGTGAAAAAAATGGATTAGTACATTGTACTTTAAATGCCCAAAAACCTGATTTCATATGTAATTGTGACAAAGAGTTCTGTGGCATGTTAAAGCCATTAAGTAAGTTTCATAGATTTGGTTCCCCTGTATTAGCAAATTTCCGTTCTAACTTTTTACCAAAAATAGATGAATCAAAAGAATGTAATGAATGTTATCGATGCGTTGATCTATGTCCTACCCATGCCATCTTTCCTTCAATTGAGGAAGGAGGTAAATTCAATATAGAATTAAATACCGATTTATGTATTGGTTGTGGAGTTTGTTCATCAAATTGTTCAGCTAAACGATTAATTTTAGAAAAGGTCGAAAATAAAATACCAGTTGTGTCAATGCAAGATACCTATCGTAAATATGCTAAAGAACGTTTTAAAAATAAATTAAATTAATTTTTTATAATACTTATTAACTTTTTTCTTGTAATTAAAGGAATATAAACCTTATTTTAATGGTAATTTATTTAAACAAAACGTAAATGAATGCCCAGCAATTTTACATTTAGTTTTTAATATATTTTGTTACATCTGAAGCAGTATTTCGTAATTTAATTGTTCTCATTACTTACCAAATCGGTTTGTAAAAGTCATAATCAATATCAACAAATTCACATAACTTTTTCATTTCTCTATCCCAATTATCCATTAATTCCTGGAAGTTTACTCTAAAGATCAATGAATTATCATAACTTTTTAATACCTGCTCTCTTGTTTGTTCACATAGCATTAACCATCCTCTTACCATTTTTTCATTATTATCAGGTTCTTCACCTAATATGTTTTTAATCAATTTAATCATATTGGGATAATGACGGAAGTTTTCAAAAATTGCATTTCCAAATCCTCCAATGAAGGATTTTATTCGCTCTTCTAAATCTCGTTCAAATACAATGAATTTAGAACGTGGATATAATTCAATTAATTTATCAACAATTAAATCAAAATCAGGACTTTTTGCGATTTCAAAGAAAGTTTTTGGTTTTAACAACTTTGGATTTACTTTAGGATAATGGGTCCAAATCATTCTTATTTTAGGTTCTGATTCATATACATCAAGAGATCATGGTCCCCAGTTAACGAGTCCGGTTATTAGAAGACATTTATGAACTAAGCTAGTTCCTGCCCTTGCATTACCTAATAAAAAAATTTTGGTTCTTCGATATTTTCTTTTATATTTTTCAAGTTTAATTTTTCCTTCTTGCATCATTTAATTCCCCTTTATTTAATCTACTCTTTGATAACCCTTATTATAATTTTATTTTAAATTTTTTTATTAAATCAAAATAGTATAATTAGGTAACGAAAGAAGAGTATTACTATCAATTACACGAATATTTTAATAACTTTTTGTAAAGACAAAAACCTATATTTATGAATTTTATATTTTTTATAGAATAATTTTATTCTTCTATAAGGGAAAAAAGGGGTATTCTAGAATGAAAGCAAAAATGAACAATGTTTTTACTTTTTTTATGCTATTTCTGATAATTTTTTCAATTTCTACTATTCAAAATAATATGAAAAATTCTATTGAATCTGCTCAAGAGGATTTAAAAATTAGACCATTTAATTTAAAACCAGCAGGATTTTGGAATAATTTCACGTTTATCTATATTACTGGTTTAAATTGGACCATTGCTAATCAATCTGATTGGTGTTCTGGTTCAGGTACTTGGGACAACCCTTATTTAATTGAAAACATGATAATTAATGCAACTGATTCTCCAATAGGATGTGGTATTTTTATTGAAAATTCCATCAATGTGTATTTTAAAATTACAAATGTTACTATCTTTGGGACTACTTATGGAATTAAGTTGGAAAATACGAATAATGGGGCTTTAATTAACAACCATCTATTTGACAACATAGATTCAGGAATTAGCATGATAAATTGTGTTAACAATACTATTTCAAGAAATCAATTAATTAATAACGGGGGGACTGGAATTTCTTTGTTGTCAAATTGTGTTAATAACAGAATCCTTCGAAATACCGCAAAAAACGATGGTACAAATTTCCAGGATACTGGAATATATCTTGGAAGTTTCTGCGATGATAACGATATTATAGGAAATTTAGTATGCGATAATAATATTTACGGCATAAATGTTGAAGATTTTTGCGAGGAAAACTTGATATTTAATAATACAATTATAAATATGATACTATTTCAGCAAGATTATGGTATAAGGTTTGATAATGATTGTCATCAAAACAATATCTCACTAAATAGGTTTGAAGATCTTAATAATTATGCAATAATGTTGGTTACTTCTGATCAAAATTCAGTTTCTAATAATCAAATAATAGATTGTTCTTATGGATTTTATATGTTAATAGCCCATCAAAGCGAAATTATTAGCAATACAATTTCAGGTGGTTCTGTAGCAGTTTTAATGAGTGCTTGTGATGGGGGCAAAATAATTGGAAATTTTATCAATAATTCGGGAAATTATGCGATAAGAATATATATAAATTGCGACGACAATGAGTTTCACGATAATATAATTAAAGATAATAGTAATGTTGGTGTACAGCTTGACGATCCCTCTGATGTTAATAATAAATTTTATAGAAATTCCTTTATTTCAAATGGAATTCATGTTTTTGATAACGGTACGGCAACTTTTTGGAATAATACGATGGTTGGGAATTATTGGGATAATTATACTGGCGTGGATTTAAATAATGATCATATTGGTGATACTCCATTTAATATTTCTGGACCAGCTAATGCAAATGATAGTCTTCCTATCGTGGATCATGGGGCTCCCATTATTGAAATCAATAGTCCAACTCCAAGTGAATACGGTGCTAATGCTCCTCAATTTAATATACTCATCAATGAGCCTTATATTTATTCCATGTGGTATACAATAAATAATAGCGGTATAAAATATTACTTTACAAAGAACGGTACAATTGACCAAGATGTATGGGGCGCATTAAATGATGGTGAAGTAATTATTACTTTTTATGCTCGAGATATCGCATGGAAAATTGGTTCAAATTCTGTAAATTTATTTAAAGATACCTCCCAAGTCCCTGGTGACGGACCCGGTGACGGACCCCCTTCCCTCGATGTAATTATTATCATTGTTATTTGTATTATTATAATATCGGTAATAATAATTACTACTATTGTCATGAGAAAGTTGCCATCTAGGCGAAAAGTAAAAGAATCAAGAACCCTAAATGAAGAGGAGTTATCAAAAGCTCAATATTTTAAAGATCTCACGAGCATTCTTACAATTTTAGCCATACATAATGAATCAGGCTTATGTCTATCTAAAATTGCCCTTCATGGTGGTATTGGATTGGATGAAAATTTATTCACTGGCTTTATATCTGCTATAGGAAGTTTTAAAAATGAACTTGCTAAACAGATGGGGCTCCGAGTTCGCGGTGAAGGTGGAGATAATACTATTGTGTATAATGAATTTACAATAACCCTCATGGATGGTGAATATCTTAGATTAGGTTTAGTGTCTTATAGAAGTCTTGGAGATTTAATAAAAGAACAGTGTGGTCAGGTTTTAAAGACTTATGAACTTAAGCATGTTAATGATTTAAAAAACTTTGATGGTGAACTCCAAATTTTCAATGATTTTGAGAAGACAATTGAAACAGGACTTGATATGAACCTAAATAAAAAATGCATCATTAATATAAAACAATTAAATAAATATGATGCTTCTGAATCATTTGTGACCATTTTAAACGATTTTAAATCAAGATCTGATGGGTTTTATCCTGTAGAAATCACTTCTGCCCTCGTGCGAGAGATGAATATTTCAGATCAAGAAGCTAATTTCATGGTTTATGAAGCTTATAAAAATCAATTATTTTTACCAATAAAATAACAATTTCCTTTAATTATATCTCTACCGTTCTAATTTCTTTTTTCTTTGAAAAAAAATTAAAGGTGGCAGATTAAAATAAAGAAAAATTTTTATTTGAGACTTTACAAACTTTAGTCAATCAATTCTTGAATTGTGAATATAGTGAAGAAAACTGAAAAAGGAACAATTTTAGAATTAGAAGAGCAGATTAAGGCTATTGAAAGAAGCTTAGAAACGTTGAGAGAAGAATATTTGGAGAGAACAGGGCAATTACCGCCCAGAGATATTAGAGACTTTAGTTGGAAATGGACAATATTCATGGTGTTAGGCTTTGCGTTTATATCTTGTATTGTGTATTTATTGGGAATCGCAAAAGTTGGAAAAGGTCTAGACACTGGCATCCCTGCTTACTTTTTTCATACAGATATTTCATACTTTGGAATTCTTACATTCTATATAATTATCATGGTATTGGTTACCCAATCTAATAAAATCAATGGATATCAAACAATACTTTTAATTTCTGGGTTTTGGTGTGCACATTGGTTAATTTATGATTGGACTTGGTATGCAATAAAGATTGGAATGGGGCTTCAAAATTTAGATGGTTTTTGGGAACAAGGTTTTGGATCGCCCATTTTAATCCCTCATCCTCCAATGTGGATGTTTTTAATGTGCGCAATTCTAGGGGGTTTTATGGCATTTTATACTTTTTCAATACCTAAAGATTACAAGGAACTCAGCCCTCCTTTAATTTGGCTTTATGCATCATATTTTAATGCAAGTATATTAGAATTTTCAGGAATAGAAGAGGGGACCATTTTAATAGTAGGGATGGTTTTAACCATTCTTGCTTTTTCATTGGCAACGATTTTTACCATTTTACATTTAAAAAAGGGGTTACCAAATTGGTTAACAAATCGAGAAATTATAAAAAGTAGTATGAAAAAAAAGAATTGGCGGTTAGATCCACTTAGCCCTCCATGGATTATTATTATAATAGTCATGTTATCATTGATGCATCTCTTTCTAGTATTAATTCCAGGAGTTGGATTGTTTTTTGGATTTATTCCCTGGTTCTTGGTCCCATTTTATTATATAATGTTTAAAGCCTCCAGTGGAATAAAGCATTCCAAAATAATTCAAATTATAGGTATATTAACCTTTATTACAATTACTATAATCATCATGTATGGTATGCATCTTTATGCTCTCTAAATTCTAATAAAAATAAATAAATTTTTTTTTTAAAATTAGACCAAGAGGAAAGTTAAAAATTTTAAAGAAATTCATGTTTTATACATCGTATAATAATTACAAATTTAAGTTTAATTAAAGTGACTGATAATAAGCTGAAAATTGGAGTTATAGGATGTGGAACTGTCGCCAATATTGGTCATCTTCCAATATA
>JBHLKA010000142.1:0-6803 GCA_048887145.1 Candidatus Hodarchaeota archaeon | reverse complement strand
CCTGTATCAAATAAATAATAAAGCCGTTCTTGAATTATACAATCAAATTCTAAATTACTAAAAACTGCAATAATCATGGAACCATTTTTAACCCATTTATCATTCGGCGGATTTATTGCTGTCATTAATTTATCAATTTGTTCTCTATCATAAACAAAAACAAACCGCCATGGTTGCGAATTTTTACAAGAAGGAGCAAAACAAGCACATTCAGCTAAATCCATAATAAGGTTTTTAGTAATTTCACAAGGAATTAATGATCTGTATGACCTTCTTAAATTAATTGCTTCTTTAACATTCAAATAAATCGCCTTATTCAATATTTAATATAAATTTATTATAGTAATCTAATAGAGATTAATTAAACATCGAATTTGAACTTATAACAAAATAAAATTCCATTTTTTGTCCCAAAATTTGATCTAAACAAATTAAAATTAAAAATATAAAAGCGAAAACTTAAAAAATTAAAAAATGGGTAAATTTAAACGGTAGCTAATAAACCTTCTAAAGTTTCTCTTACCTCTTCAGGATGACCTTTAACACTAACTTTTGGCCAAATGTGAGCAATTTTACCTTTAGGATCTACTAGATATGTACTTCTAATTACTCCCATATAGGTTTTTCCTCTGAAAGTTTTTGATCCCCAAGCGCCATACTTCTTTAGAACATCTTTATTTTCATCACTAAGCAATGTAACTTTCAGATTTTTCTTTGCAATAAAACTAGCATGAGATTTTGGACTATCTGGACTAATTCCTATTATTTCAGCCTCAAGTTCTTGAAATTCAGGTAAAATATTTGTAAAACCTATAGCTTCGGTTGTGCATCCAGGACTATTATCTTTAGGATAAAAATAAATTATTCTGTATTTACCTTCAAAATCTTTTAAACACACTTTTTTATTTTCTTTATCTGGAAGGCAAAATTCAGGGGCTAAATCACCCACTTTTAGTTCTACTTTTTTATCTGCCATTTTATATCAACCTTCTATTTCTTTGAAAATTTGATTTATTTATTTATTACTAGAAAATCAGAAATTTTAAGATTCATATTAATATCTATTAATAATTTCGTCATTTCATTTAGAATTTTTATACATTCAATCTCAGAATTTAATAAATTATAAAATGAAATAATAAAACAAATCAATATTAAATAAAGATAAATAAGAATTCTTGTTCTTCAAAAATTCCATTTATTTAAGTATTTAATACACTACTATAGAAGATATAGACTAAATTTATCTATAAAAATTTAGATATAAGTAAAAGAAATCTAAATTACTTTTATTAAGTGTATATTAAATGTCTGGAAAACAGGTAGCCGGAAGTATAATTGGTAGTATAATTGGCTCCGTAGCAGTTATGACCCTCTTAACTATGTTTGTTATGCCGATATTATTACCAGGAATGCAGAGTATTCTTTTGCAATCAAATTACATGGAAACAAGTTCATCAGCTTCGATTCCTGATACCCAAACAACTTATCAACAAATTCCTGATATGGAACTTACTATTGATATTCAGGAAAATTCAAGAATTCTAACTACATTTACAGCGGAAGGCTCACTAACTATAGGTTCAACTTTCTCTGGTGCTGTTAATTTCTATGTGGCAATTGTAATAGAAAGTGTTTCTAATCGTACTTCACGTATTCATTTTTATGATGGAAAACTAGGGGGTCATGGTAATATTAGAGAAATTCCAGTTAATCTTCATACTATTTATCAATCAGAAAGATTACCCAAGGGGGTATATAACGTAATAGTCTATTGGAAATCTGATGCAGATGCGACTGACACGAATAGTCTAAATCTCAGCACACCTAGTGGGAATAGAACACGAAGTTTATTACTACAAGAATTATTATAGGAAAACAAAATTAAAAATTAATTCTTTTTTTTTTTTAACTTCAGATTTTTTATCCATTATATTATGTGATTATATAATTAATGAACCATTTCAATATGAATTTTAATTTAATCGACTTTAGAATTTAATAAATTATAAAATAAAATAGTAAATTAAATCAATATTAAATAAGGAAAAATAAAAAAGAAAAAATTTGAACAAATAATGGAAAGGAGAAGTTTAGGATTATTTTTAATAGTGCTGGGGATTATTTTTCTAATAATTGCACTTATTACAATTTGGACTACAAGTATAAATTGGGATGCTTACTTACTGATTTTTTCAATTCCTTTAGTGATTTTTAGTATATTTACAATATATTTTGGGTTTTATCTCATTTTAAAAGAAAGATTAAATCAAAAAATTAAAGGTTTATTGTTAATTATCGACGGAATTATTCCTATAATATTATCGATTTATGTTCTATTGGATGAAAGATTAATCTTAATTGAATTTGTACGAAATTTAGTAATATTCCCATTTTTCTTAGTAGGGATATTCTTAATTATTTACGGTTTTTTTATAATGTTCATAGAAAGTATTATTTCAAAGGAATCAATAAAAAAAAAAAGTAAGTTGGATTTTAGGTTCAATTTCGACGGTCATTGGTCTGTTAATTGCTACATTTTTTATAATTATCGTTATAAATTTCCCTGATCAACCAATAATCTTTTTAATTTCATTACCGCTAATTGGTGGCACACTTGTTATTTTTGGAATTCATCTTATTCTTAAAGGATTAAGTAAAACAATATCCATAAAAAAATAAAAAGAATTATAATACAGAATATAAAATTTGCTCTTAGTGTGTAAGGTAATTAATTTATCTTTTGGTTTCTAATTTTTTCTTTATCACACAATATACTTCTCTTTTCTCACCAATTCCAAAACAAGCATTACAATTAGTACATTTTGATGGGGAAAGATCTCCACTTTTCCATCGATTAGCTAAATCGGGTTCATATATAAAAGGTCTACACATTGATATAAAATTTGCAAGCTTTTCCTCTAAAAAATTATCTGCTGATATCGGATTTCTTATACCACCCATAAGAATCAATGGACAATCTTTCATTATTGGCTTGAGTGCTTTAGCATTTGGTAAATAGTAATTTCCATCATAAGGTGAACTAAAATTTACGCTTGGAAATGATTTATTATTGGTTATCTTTAAACTTGTACGCCCAGAGGTGGGTTCAATAGCATCAAAACCTATTTCAACTAAATGTTTAGCAATTTCTACTCCCTCTTCTAAATCTAGTCCCTTTCCCTTCCCTAAAAAATCCTGCGTAATTAGTTTGATTGTTATTGGAAACGCCTTTCCTAAATTATCTCTGATCTGATTGTAAATATCAATGACGATTTTTAATCTATTAAGAGTAGAACTCCCATATTCATCATTTCGCCTATTGGTAAATGGAGAAATAAAGTCACTCAATAAGTAAGCATGCCCAGCATGCAATTGTATCATGTCATAACCACACTCATAAGCTCTGAAACCTGCTTCGGCAAATTTCGTTATAATTTCTTTAATTTCTTCATTTTTTAATTCTCGACAGAATTTTTTAGTTAAAGGATCTCTAAGTGGTGATGGACCAACGGTTTCTAAATTACGGCTAATTACATTATTGCCTGTATGTCCTATTTGAGCAGCCACCTTAACATCTGAATATTCGTGAATAGCACTTACTAATTTTTTTTGTCCTGGTATATATGAATCATCATAAATTCTTGTCATACGGGTAGTTTGAGCTCCTATTGGATCTATGGCGATATAGCCAGTTATAATTAATCCAATACCTCCTTTTGCTAATTCATCATAAAATTTGATAAGTGAATCAGTCACATAGCCATCCTCGGTTGCTCTTGATTCCCACGTTGCTGAACGAACAATACGATTTTTAATGTTCACTTTGCCAATTTTACCGGGATTAAACAGATTTTTTAATTCTATAATAATCACCTCCTATTTATTATGGATCATTTCTAAATGGATGTCGTGCACTTTCTGCGTTCTCTATACCATCTTCTATAGATGGTAAATCTTCCATTGCTTTTCGAATCGCATTGCGAGTTGCTTTATAGTTATTGATAAATATTCTTTTTCTTGCGCTAGCACTTGGATGCACAAAAACATTTACAATTATTACAATATCATCTGCTAACTCTTTAGGAAGAATTCCATCTTCAACACATTGCATTACTGCCTTAGCTATTGCTGCTTGAGCAGGTCCATACGTTAAACTCGCATGTCGAAGTGATGTTGGACGAACGGTTGGAATCATTATTGTAGGCGGCTTTACTTGCATATTAGGTTCAAGAATAACTTGAAGACCCTCTCGTCCTTCTTCTGGATTTGTTAAAGCTTGAGCATATGCATTTCCAACAGGACCATCTTTTCTCCCAATTAGAAGATCAATATGCGCAAGTTCAACACGATTTCCTACAAGTGATTCGCCTACTTTCAAGTTAAAATCAGTAATTTTTTCAGGAGTAATTCCAACAGCATAAAATCGGCTAACAAGTGGTTTTTCTCCAAATTCAAACTGTATTTCTGTCTTTTTAAGTAATCCTAACTTTTCAAGCTCAACTCGCAACTCATCTTTAATTTCATAAGAAAGAGCATCACCTAAAACAATTGGTTGTCGGGTTTTACCTACCGGAACCTTCATCATATTTAAACAAGATTTAACGCCTAATGCTCCAGAATTTATTAAAAGTCTAGCTAATTTTTGAACTTGCTTTTGAAGTATCTGAGCTTCTTCTAAACGATTATTTTTCACATGATTATAAATTTCGAGCCAAATTTTGGGAAATACATTTGCAGAGCCAAGAATGCATCCCGCTGCTCCTCCTGCTAGAGCACCCAAAACATTTTCATCCCATCCAATCATTACTGAAATTTTATCACTAACTTTTTCTAATAAGGCAGAGAAATATTTATAATCTCCACTTGAGTCTTTAATTCCAACAATATTTTCAATATCTATAAGGTCTTCAACCACGGTCCATGGTAATTCTACCCCAGTACAAACTGGGATATTATAAAGCACTATAGGAATTTCTGTTTTTTCTGCTATTGTAAAATAATGATCATAAAGACCCTTAGCTTTAGGTTTTAAATAATAGGGAGTAACAATTAATACAGCATCTGCCCCAATATCTGTTGCCGATTTAGTTGCATCAACTACTAATTTAGTGCCAGTTTCTCCTGTACCTGCAATAACAGGAACTCTGCCATTAGTTTCATCTACAACAATCTCTATTACCTTTAATCTTTCTTCAAAAGTCATATTTACAAATTCTCCCGTCGTTCCAGAAGGTACTAGACCTGTTACCCCTTGTTCAATTAGATAATTAACTAGATTCCTCAACATGTCTTCATTTATTGACTCATCTTTATTGAAAGGTGTAACCATAGCTGGCATAACTCCAGTTGGACGAAAATCAAATATTCCCATTTTGTCTTAAACCTCTTTATTTTATATTGATTTATGCAAATTATTTGCTGCAATAAAAGTTAGGCCTTTTTCAGTAAGAGCTTTAGCTGTGTGATTAACTGCTCTATATCTATCAAGATGATTTATGCGAAGATAATCCCATAATCCTGCTTTCTTTAGTTCTTCTTTAGGCATAAAGTATTCAAGAATATCCGTAGGGTGTTCTCTGGTTTTTTCGACCTCTACATCTCCGCCTTCATGTTTAGCACTAACATTTTTAACTTTTTCTGCTAATTCTAATAATTCATCCCTTCGATCATAAGGTTGTCTTACAATACTTTTCCAAGTTTCAGTTATATGATGCTCTAATCTAACCACATCTTCAAAATCAAAATTTTTCCGAATATATGCCGTTAATTCAAGAGTTTCATTATTAACAGAGTTAGCAAGATTGAAGCCGATAAGCGGACTTGAACCATCTTCGCGAGCAAACAATTTAGCAGTTAATAAAGTCCAAAGACAAGCATAAGGGTTATCATTGCCCATATACACACTTATCTTGAATTCGTTATTTATTCCTAACTTATGAATAAAATATCCGAGTAAAACAGTACCAGGGTTTACATTAAGTACTTGCTTTATTCCATAATTGGTATAATAATAGAAAAATTCATCGATCCATTTTAAAGCAAAACTGTTAGGTTGCCCTACACCACCAAAATACCCGGTTATGGTTTCAGGTCCTCCTAAATGCACATTTATAGGGAGTCCATCAGGTCCTGGAGCAGTTCCTTTTGTATCTAATGTTTCAACCCACGTAGAACCAATAATTTGCATTGCTGCAGCCATGGCAATTAGATCTCCATCTTCCTCCTGTTCCTTCATATTTCTAACTCGAATTATCCTTCCAGGAACTAATTGTTGAGTATCAATGGCATCTTTAGTAATATCAATAAGAAATGGAAAATATTGACAAGCAGATAACTCTAAAGTAACCGCAAAATCCTTATTAAATTTCATTTGTGATGCTTTTTCCCCAAGAATCTTTCTTCTATACTCAGGAATACTAATAAAAGCATTATTATCTCGCTGATTTATTAGCCATTCAAGATCTTCGATATAATTTGGATTTACCTTTTCTAGTTTTTGCATTAAATTTTCGACTCTCCCTGCCTCCTCAGCTTTTCTATTGATTTCTTCTATGCCACCATACTTATCTAGCAATTCTAAAAGACTATTAATTAATGGATTACTCTCATCTAAAAGAAAATCATTAACTGCATTTAATGCTTTATCTGAAATCTTAAGTTTTTTCCTCAAATCTTTCATCTTTTATTATTACCTTCATGATTTAATTTAATTATTGAATATTTAGAAACCATAAATGTAATACACGATTCACTTTATTTTAAATTTATTTAAAACACATCAAAAGCTTTAATTATAATTC
>JBHLKA010000141.1:0-6806 GCA_048887145.1 Candidatus Hodarchaeota archaeon | reverse complement strand
TTAATATTGCTCTTCTGAATTTATGGGATGTAGTTAAAATGTATGAAAAAGATGAAAAAGGGCAATATCCATTTACACAAATCTATGATATTAAAGTCGATGAGAAAATTAAAAAACAGTGATTCAGTAGTATGAAAGATAAATGCAATAGAGAAATTAAGCATATCAGGTTTTCAATTACTTCCAAATGTAATTATAATTGCATTTATTGTGATCAAGAAGGATTTATTCCTAAAACAACGGAATTAACTGTGGATGAGATAACTAAATTGTGTAAAATCTTGGCAGAAATTTTAAAAGTCACTAGAATCAAATTTACGGGCGGAGAGCCTTTATGTCGAGAAGAAGTAATCAAGATTATTAAAAATGTTTCTGAATTAGGTCTTTACAAGGATATCTCTCTTACGACAAATGGATATTTACTCTACGAAAAAGCCGAAGAATTATTTGAGGCTGGGTTAAATAGAATTAATGTTTCTTTGGGATCTTTAAAAGCAGAAATATATAGAAAAATTTATGGTATCAATGCTCTAGAAAAAGTACTTAAAGGCTTGGAAAAAGCAAAACACGTGGGATTTGATCCCATTAAATTAAATTTTGTATTACTTAAAGAGATTAATGATAATGAATTAGAAAGTATATTAGAGTTTTGTAGAAATAATGGATTTGTTTTACAGCTAATTGAATTACATGAAGCTTCTGATTCGGTAGGAAAAAATGATGAATTTTTTAATAAACACCATCTTTCTATAAAACCATTTATTGAAAAATTTGAATCTCAGGCATGTGAAGTGTTAATAAGAGGAAATATGCAAAATAGAAAGATATTTATAATGCCTAACTCTGCAGTAATAGAAACTATTACTCCTGGACATGAATTTTGTAAGGGCTGTACAAAATTAAGAGTAGGATGTGATGGAAATCTTTTTGGATGTCTCTATCGTTCAGATCTTGGGAAAAATATTAGAGACGTACTAAGTAGTTATCATACATTATCAAAATACGAACAAATTGTTAAAGAGGTTGTAAATTCTCGGGAACCTTACTATTAAAATTATTAAAAATATGATTATATGATTGTAGAAGTCCTATATTTCGCTGAGTTTAAGGATATTACTTCCAAAGAAAAAGAAAAAATTGACGTAGAGGAAAACTTGAAGGATTTGTTAAATTTATTATTTAGGAATTATTGTTCTTTTAGAAATTTAGTATGGGATGAAAAAGCTCAAAAAATACAAAATTCAATTTCAATAATAATTAATAATCAAGCTATTTACGAAAAAGATCCATCAAAAATTAATTTAAATGATGGAGACAAAATAGCCTTCTTATTGCCAGTTTCAGGAGGATGATTAAATGCACTCTAATGAAGATAATGTTAATTCTGGTATTTACAACAAAGGTGAAATTGAACTAGATCACTTAATTAAATCATTGAAGAAAAATTCAAACATAAGTAAGGTAGGATCTATTCATACATTTACGGGTATTGTTAGAGATAGTTCGAATCATGGAAAATCTGTAATTAGTATGAAAATTGATGCTTATGATGATTTAGCAAATAAAAGTATTATAAAAATTTGTGAAAAATTAAAACAAAAAAAAGGAATTATCGATATTAAAATAGTCCATCTAAAGGGAGATTTCCGTCTCTCTGAAGATTTAGTTTATGTTGTCGTGGCATCAGCTCACAGAAAAGAAGGTTTTGAAGTTATTAGTAAAGCTGTTGAAATGTATAAAAAGCAAATAGCAGTGTGGAAGAGAGAGGATTTTAGTGATGGAACATCAGAATGGATTCATTAATATCGGAAAACAAGATTAACTAGTACATTTTAAATGTTAAACAATATAAAAAAGAAAATAATTTTTTATGAAATTTCTTAAAACTATTAGCGTGGAAGCCTTTAGAAAAATACTTGATTCAGTTCACAAGATTGAAACGGGAGAAGAACTGGTCAATTTAGATGATGCATTCAATAGAACTATTTCAAAAGATTTGATTAGTAATATTCATGTGCCACATTTTAGAAAATCAAGAATGGATGGATATGCAATCATTGCTGAAGATACTTTTGGAGCGGAAGAAGATAATATAATTGCTCTTAATTTAATAGAAATAATTCAAGCAGGGGATATCCCCCAAAAAGAGGTGAATCATGGTCAATGCTCTTATGTAGCAACTGGGGCAGCTCTCCCAGAAAATGCGGACGCTGTATTAATGATTGAATTTACTGAAAAAAAGGATAATAAAATTTTAATTTCTAAAGCTGTTGCTCCTGGAACTCATGTTATTACGATTGGAACTGATATAAAGAAAGGAGATATTATAGTTAAAAAAGGCACTCTGGTTAATTTAGCAACAATGGGGATTTTGGCTTCTTGTGGAATTAAAGAAATTCCAGTATATAAAAAACCAAAAGTAAGTCTTATAAGCACAGGAAATGAATTAGTAACCCAAAATATAGATGAATTAGAAATTGGTAAGATTTATGATGTAAATTCTATTATTTTGAAAAAAGCCATTGAAAATACAGGTGTTCAAGTAAATTTTCTAGGTATTGTAAAAGATATTTATGAGGATTTAAAGAAAACTGTTGATAAAGCATTAGATAATAGCGACATAATCATTCTTTCTGGTGGAACATCTAAAGGAGAAGGAGATTTGGGCCCCAGGGTTTTAGAAGAGTATAGTAATTTTGAAATTTTTATTCATGGAGTAAAAATAAAACCAGGAAAACCAATTATTTTTGTAAAAATAGAGAAAAAAATATTATTTATCTTACCTGGCTATCCTACTTCTGCATTAAGTTGCTTTTATGTTTTTATTGATAATTTTTTAAGAAGAATGTCCGGTTTTCCTCTACGAGAGAAGTTTGCTAAGGAATTAGAAGTTGGTGAAAGAATCTATAGTACAATTGGTCGATATGAGTTTAAAGCAGTGAAAATTCAAAAAGAAAATGGAGAGGAGAAAATTTTTCCTATTAAAACAGGAACAGAAGCAATAAGCACTATGTTCTATGCTGATGGATATATAGAAATTGATGAGTTAGAATCAATTATAGAAAAAGGCGATAAAAGAAGAATTTATTTTTTCTAAAAAAAATTAAACAATTAAATGGAAATTGAGAGAAATGAAAAAGAACACTGTGGTTCCGAATGAACATAAAAAGAAGGCTCCCGATAAAATTAATTTGGCTCTAATTGTAGTTAGCACAAGTCGTTTTAATGAGATAAATTCTGGAAAGAGTAGTACAGATAAAACTATTCCGAAAGTAAAACAATTATTGAAAAATAACAAATCAATTTCTTTAAACTTTTCCGAGATTATACCTGATTCGGAAGAATATATCAATGATAGCCTATCTCGACTAATGAAAGATCATACAATTGATTCAATTATATTTAGTGGAGGCACAGGATTATCAACAAAAGATATTACGTATGAAACTTTAGAACCTCGATTAGAAAAGAAATTTAATGGTTTTGGAGAACTCTTTAGATCGCTTTCTTACAATGAAATTGGTACTTCAGCTATATTATCAAGAGCAACAGCTGGTATTTTAAGAAGCCAAAAAATGAATAAAGTTATATTTTTACTTCCGGGGTCCCCTAATGCTGTGAGGTTAGCATTACGCGATATTATAATCCCTGAATTAGGACACATTTTGTATATAATTAATAAAGAAGAGTGATCTTGGTGAAAAACCTCCGAAAAATAGGATTTTCCAAGTTAACACCTTTAAATGAGGCTTTAAATATATTATTTTCCAAGATTCAATTGAGTTCAAGTGGAGAAATTGAAATCGAAGATGCATTAAATCGTATTTTAGCAGATGATATTATTAGTAAAATGGATATCCCGCCTTTTGATCGATCCGCAATGGATGGCTATGCTATTAAAGCAGAGGATTCATTTGGAGCATCTCCTAAAAATCCAAAAAAAATCAAACTTGTTGGGACGATCGAAATTGGCGAATATCCAAGGCTTAGGATAAACAGAAATGAAGGAATAAGAATTTCTACGGGAGCCCCAATTCCAGAAGGTTCTAATGCAGTTATTAAAATTGAGGATACTGAAATTGATAAGGATATTGTTAATCTTTATACATCTCTCGTCCCAGGAAAAAATGTTTCGAAAAGAGGGGAAGATTTAAAGATAGGAACCAAAATTCTAAGTGGTGGTGTAGAATTAAAGGCAGAGCACATTGCACTTCTATGCTCATTAGGTTTCAATAAAGTAATAGTTCGAACAAAACCGGAAATAAGTATTTTCTCATCTGGAAATGAATTAATTGAACCTGGAGAACCCTTAAAACCCGGTAAAATCTACAATTCAAACACTTTGATGATTTCAGCTTTAGTGAATTTATACGGTGGTACCGTAATTAGGAGTGAAACTGTAAAAGATGATAAAGAATCAATTAAAAAAAAATTATTTGAAGCATCAAAAGATTCTCAGATCATAATCTTTACTGGAGGTACTTCTGTTGGAACTAAGGATTATTTACCTGGAATTATAGAAGAATTGGGCTTTATCTTGACACATGGAGTTGCTCAACGACCAGGATCTCCTGCCTTAATAGGCTTCTTGAATGGTACTTTAACTTTTTGCCTTCCTGGTACACCAGTTGCAGCATATGTTTCTTTTTTGAGAATTACTGGACCTTCTATAAGAAAGATGTTAGGTTGTTTAATTCTAGATCCAAGGATTTCAATTAAAGCAAAAATTGCTAGGGATATTCCCGTTTCCAGTCTTGGATTTCTCCATTATTTAAGAGTAAAATTGGAAAAACACAATGAGGAAATTATCGCAGTTCCAGTTAAATTAAGAGGTTCTGGAGTCATTAGTTCATTAACTTCTTCTGATGGAATTGTGGAGATTCTACCACATCAGGAAGGTTTGAAAAAAGGAGAAAATGTAATAGTTAAACTCCATCCAAAATAGTTGATTAAACTTAATTTAAGAATCTTTGTGAAGGAAGTGAATCTAATTCCCACTTTTAGGTCAATTTTAAATAAACTAAAAATATTTTAGAAACGATAGATTCTTAATATTATGGTTGAAGCAACCAAAACAGTAAGGGAAATACAAGAGAAATATAAAATAATAGGAAGAACAGAAGAATTAAGACAAATTGTATTAGCTCATGCAGTAGGTAAAAATATATTACTAGAAGGAAATGTAGGTGTAGGTAAAACAACATTAGCTAAAGCGGTTGCAGAATATTATGGTTCTAATGAATCTAATTTTTATAGAGTTGACTGTAGCGAGGAATTACTACCTCATAACCTTGTAGGATATTTTGAACCACCGCTTGTAATAGCGAAGGGATATATTGAAGATTCTTATGTATTTGGACCACTTGCTTCTGCTATGCTTAATGGAGGTTGTCTATTTATTAATGAAATAAACAGGATGCCAGAAAATACTCAAAATTCATTATTAACAGCTTTAGACGAAGGAATTCTCGAAATTCCAAAACTAAAAACTATCAAAGCTCATAAAGACTTCTTTGTAGTTGCTACTCAAAATCCCGCTGCTCATGTAGGAGTTACTGTTTTAGGAGAGGCTTTAAAGGATAGATTTATTTGGATTAGATTAAATTATCAAAATCCTGAAGAAGAAATTTTAATTATTAAAAAAGAAGCAAAACTTAACAATTCAAATGGAGATATAATAGCAAATATCTGTCAAAAAATAGTTCAAACAACGCGTGAAATTACTACAATTCGCCGAGGGAGTTCAATAAGAGGCGCAATTGACCTTGCAGGATTGATTTGTAATTCTGGTCGAGAAAGTAGCACAAAAATTTGGGTTGAAGCAGGCATTATGGCTTTATATAATAAAATCGAATTAGAAGATGGTGTAACCAGATCAAAAACAGAAATTATTACTGATATTATCCTTTCTGCCTTAAATGAAGTGGATTTTCAATAATCGATGATTTCTCTTCAAAAGCTTCTGAAGAGATTGAGAGTGAACGGTTGCATGTAAGATTAACAGAACGGATCCCTGATAAAGAGATCTTAAGATTCGAGATTATAAGGAAAAAAAAGAAAAAACCTGACTATTATCATCATTTAGCAAATTCATTGGATTATAAACAAATCAAAGATTTAACCTATTTAGCAATTGAATATAAAAATCTGGAAGCCATAATTGGGTTGCTTAAATCAAATGTATACGCTGCAACAGATGCTTTAGATTGTGATAAGGGAGTTAAATTCTTCTCGGAAAAGGCAAAAGATTCAGCAACTTCTATGGCAGAAGTTTATTTTTTCATAAGAAGACCTATTTCTGAGAAATACAAAAATATTTTTAGGCGATTAGCTAGGCAAAGTATATTAAAAAGTTCTCTTAAAATAACAAGTAAAGGAATAAGAGGAAGTTATAAAAAAACTGTTCCATATTATGAGATAGGAATGCCTGAATTTGATATAGATGAAACGATCCAACATAACCCCCTTAAAATCCATAAAAACACCTTGACTTATAAAGATATTTACGGAATTAAAAGAAAACAACAAAAGAGAAAAGTTGTTTTAATTCTTGATACGAGTGGAAGTATGTATGGAAAACTCCTTCTAAACGCTGCTTTAACAACTTCGGTATTAGCTTATAACATGGAAAAAGAAGATTATGCTATCGTATTATTTAACTCAACAGCCATGGTTTTAAAGCATATTAATGAAAAAAAACAAATTACAACTATAATAGATGAGATTCTTGATTCTGAAGCAGTTGGTTTTACTAATATTCAAATTGGTTTAGAAAAAGGATTGAAAGAGTTAAGTAAAGTAAAAAA
>JBHLKA010000140.1:0-6842 GCA_048887145.1 Candidatus Hodarchaeota archaeon | reverse complement strand
CCTCTTATATATATATGAAATTTATTAATAATAATGAGTTTAAATTCTTTATGTATTTTTTTTATAATATTAATTTAACAAGAAGGCTTTCTTGGACTATTTTCTGAAAAAGATGATATTTAAAAATAATTTTATGATTAAAAAACATATAGATTATTTAAGATTAAATTAATTAAACGGAATTTCATAATTTGGAAAAATTTTTAGAAATATTTTCTAATAATAATAGTTCAGGTATTCATATTAAATTTCAAGGAATACGGTATTCTATTATTTTTGATAAAAAAATCTGGCAATCAACACCAGATCAAACACGTGAAGCCTTAAAGGATAACTTAGCTTTAGTAACAACAATGCATTTACCGTTGATATATAATAAAAATAAAGTTATTTATTATTCAGGGAGACCATTATTAGAACCCTATTTATTACAGAACTTTTTAAAAGATATTCCATCTTGTACGGAGGTTGATAGACTAGATACAGATGAAATAATTCGGCAGTTCTTAAATATTGATTTCCACTTTAATGACCAAGAAATTGTATATCCCTCTGATAAACCTGTGAAAGATTCATATAAAGCTTTAGTAGGTATGAGTTTTGGAAAGGATAGCCTTTTAACTTATGCTGTTGCTCAGGAAATTAATTTGGATCCTGAAATTATATATGTTATTGAACAAAGTCTAACTTATGAAGAAAAACATAAAAGAGCTTTATCAGAAGAGTTTAAAAAAGAATTCAATAAAGATTTAAAAATATTAGTCCATGAAACGGGAAGATTAAGAGATTATAATTATCTGGGATTACCAAAATTAGAATTTGGTTGGGGTTTACAAAATACTGAATATGCACTTGAATTTATCCCTTTTGCATATACATTTAAGGGAAAGTATATTTTTTTTGGTAATGAGCAAACTACAGCAGCTTCTTATATGGATAAAACAAATAGATGGCAGATTTTTCCAGCATATGATCAATCACATCTATGGACTCTCCATATAAATCAAATAACTCAAGCTTTCTCTGGAAGAACTGTACAAACAGGAAGCTTAATTGAACCTTTAATGGATATGATGATACAATATATACTTGTTCATCGCTATCCTACTTTAGCGAAATATCAAATGAGTTGTTTTACCGAAAATGAATTTGGTAAAAATTATCATTGGTGTCACCATTGTTCTGTATGTGCAAAGATGTATCTTTTATGTGTAGGGAGTGGAATAGATCCTAAGCTAATTGGATTGAAAAATAATATGTTGGAAAAAGATTTTAAGAGATATTTTACTTTATTTGGAGGGAAATCAAGTCTCACTTATGCAAATACAGATGTAGCCAGAGATGAACAATTGTTTGCTTTTTATAGCGCTGCTAAAAAAGGAATCAAAGCAGATTTAATTAATTATTTTAAAGAATCTGAATTATTTCAAGAAGCTAAAAATCGCGAAGATGAACTTTTTACAAAATTCTGTTCCATTTACGACCCTATATCACTTCCTAAAGAATTGAAAAGTAAAGTATTATCAATTTATAAAGAGGAGTTATCTTCATTTGAGTTATAATATTTATAAAGATATAAAATCATAACTTTTTTTATTTAATATTGAAAATTAATATATGATATTAATATGAAAATTGCACTTGTACTAAATACAAGAAAGGAGGATTCAGAATTTGAAGTAGAATATGATCCCCCTCATACAATTAAATTAATAAAGCATGGAATTGAACAAACAGGGCACGAATATGAATTTATTGAAGCTGATGAAAATGTTGTTGCAAATTTAAAAAAAATTAAACCTGATTTAGTTTTTAATAGAGCTGAAGGAATTAGAGGAGAAAGCCGAGAATCCCATATACCGGCTATCTTAGAAATGTTAAATATACCATATGTGGGTTCTAATGTTCTTACAACAGCAATTGGATTAAATAAAACATGGGCAAAAAAGTGTTTAATGTTTCATGAGATATTAACACCTAAATTTTTTACAATCTCAGATATTAGGGAAATTAGAACTCTTGATTTATCATTTCCTCTCATTTTGAAACCAAATGAAGAAGGTTCTTCAATGGGTATAAATGAAGATAATATTAGCTTTAATATTGAAGATCTAAAATTAAAACTTCAAGAGATGATAAGTACTTATCAACAGTCGATATTGGTTGAACAGTTTATCGAAGGACGTGAATTTAGTGTGGGACTATTAGGAAGACCAGGTAAATCTCCTGAAATGTTATCGATTCTTGAAATAGATTTTTCTAAATTTCCTAAAGAACTAGGAAGTGTTTTTGGACAAAGAGCAAAAACCATAATGGATTCATTAGATCATTATATTTGTCCTGCAAAAATTTTAAAGGGATTAAAAAAAAGACTTCAAGAAATCTCATTAAATATTTGGAGATATTTGGATATAAAAGATTTTGCTAGAATTGACTTTAGGATGAATAAAAGAAATCAAATTTATTTTTTAGAAATAAATCCACTTCCAGGCATGGATTTTGATCCAGATAATAATGATTTTTCCTTTTATCCTTATATGGCTATGAAATCAGGATATAATTATGATCAATTAATTTATCGCATTTTAGAATCCGCTTGTTATCGTTATAATCTTCCCTTTTGATAATATAAGAAATTTAATTAACTGCTGGAATTAATTTATGAGTTTAGAATCCAATCCATTGAATTTTAAAAAAAATATATCGATTTGGATGACTTTAATTCGAAAATTAGATAGAAAATTAAATACATCAACAAAACTCATTTTTCCTGAAGTTTGGAATATCAAATATTATATGTGGTTTCATGATATCGAAGCCAATGCTTTTAGAGAAAGTTTAAGATACTCATATGAAGAAGTTGAGAAGAGGTTGCATAATCCTAATGTTCTATTTTTGTATATAATGGTAAATAATGAACCTAGAGCGCTCTTATTAGGATATTTACTGGTTAATGGCCCAGAAAAAAAATTTTTCTTAGATACTATTGCTGTTAAAAATCAGGGTAAAGGAATTGGCAGTATTATTTTAAAATATGTCATTAAATGGTTAAAAAAAGAAGGTTATAAATTAATTTGTTTAGATACTGAAGAAATTGACGAAAAAAAAATTTTATTACGAAAATTTTATGAAAGATTAGGATTTATATTGAAAGAAAGTGATATTAAAGGAAATTTAAGTATGGAATTAACTTTATAATATTTTTTTATAGATATAATGAATTTTTTATTTAAAATCTCTTCCTGTTATAATAGCAACATACGTACCTTTTAATACAACTTCAGCTTTCTTTAAACTTGACAATACTGCTAAGGTGCTGGTAGCTGCAGGTAAAGCATTTAAACCTTGCTCTTCTCTTAAAATTCTTGAAAAATTAATCATTTTAGTGTCAGAAGCATAATCCGCAAATCCATTTGATTCATAAATTGCATCTAACGCTTCTTGTCCATCATAAGAATGCCAATTCGTTAAAGGTTCATTCACTTTACTTTCTTTGATTTCATCCAAAGCTAAGTCTAATGCAATTTTACTTTTTAACTTAAATGATTTAATTATTGGATTACCTTTTCTGGTACTTGTAGCAACCATCTTTGGCATTTTTAAAATTTTTCCATCTTTATATAACTTTTTAAATCCTAAATGAATTCCCGTTAAAGTTGTACCATTTCCAACTGGACAAAATATGTAATCAGGAGCTCTTCGTAACGATCTATAAATTTCTAAAGAAATTTCACTATATGCTAAAAATGAGATTTTTTTTACCCTTGGAAACCCTGGATTGGCGTTATAGTAATTCTCTTTATTAGCAATTTCGGAAGAAATATTTACAACATCTTCATAATGACCATCAACATAATGAAGGAAGGCATTTGATTGTTTTATATAATTTATCCTATTTTTTGTAAGGTGATAATTTGTTGGAATATAAATGTGAGTTGCTAAGCCATTATGTCTTGCTACGTAAGCCAAGGCGGCTCCAAAATTTCCACAGGTAGCGGTAACAATACTTTTGTACTTACTTTTTATCGCATCTTCAACTAAAGCTAATGCAATCCGATCTTTTTGGGTTCCAGTTGGGTTGCTACCTTCAAATTTTAAAAATAAACGTTCACATCCTAATAAATTAGCTAAATTCTTTGCCTCGGTAAATGTTGTATTTCCTATTAGTTTCCTCAGTTCAAGCATTCTTTTGTTTAAATTTTAAGGATTACTACTGTTAATAGATTATATTATATATTAAAAAAATATAAAGTATATACATTTTTATTATCTTAAATAAAGGGCTTGTTTCTTTTAAAGATATTCCTTCCTTATTTTTGAATTTAAAGCAAAAACAAGAATCAAAGTTCCAAATATCAAATATAAGAAGTTAATGTTTAACAAAACCAAAACACTTATTAAAGGATATAAAATTGCTTTTAAAATTCCAGAAAAAACATTAATAGTGCTCAAAATAGTAGCTCTATCTTTTTTAATCTGTCTATTGATTCCATTTGTAAAAATTATATATCTTGATAAGCCTAATCCAATAATTATTATGAATAAAAAGATTATTAGTGGTGTAAATCTAATTAATGCGATTAAAATGTATCCTATACCTGGAATTATCGTATTTATTATTAATAATTTCCTTTTATCTTGTATAGTACTTTCTATATGAGGAATTAAATTTAAAAATATAAATTGGGAAATGTGTAAACCAGCATCGATAAATCCAAAATATACAATAGGAAAATCAAATTGCCAAAGAATATATAATTGATAAGTATAAACAAGAAAAATAATAATAATTTCTATTACTATTTTTTCAAATACTAGTGTTCTAAGGACCTTATTATTCTTAAATTCCATTAAGCCTGATTTTAATATTTGAAAACTGCTTTTATTCTTTATCTTATTATATTGAGAATCAACCTTATGTAATGATAAAGTGATTATTGTACCAGTAAGATAAGGAACTAACATTAAAAGTATTACAAACCTTATTGAAATTAAACTTGCAAATATAGAACCCAAAGGAGCAGAAATAATTACTCCTAATAAAAACATCCCATCGTTTTTAGCCATAGTTTTAGAAATTGATTTTTCTCTACCAATTTTTTTTAGGTTATCATAAACTAATGCTTCATTAGTTCCAGAAATTAAAGCATTACTAAAGGAGAAAAGAGTTTCTCCGATTATAAATAAAATTTTATTTGGAATTATACCATAGACCAATGGAGTTATTAAATAAGAAAATCCAGCTAAAATCAATGAAAATTTTCTACTAATACGATCTGCAATTATTCCACATGGAATTTCAAAAAGTATTACCATTATAATATAATAACTTTGTAAAAACATAAATTCTAAAAATGTAAATTGCCCATATATCAAATAGAATGGAATTATGACTCCTGAGATCAAAGAAAACCCAATAGTGAAATTAAACAAATATAATTTAAGTATGTTTGATTTAAATTTAGAATTCTGAGTATCATCTAATTCTGGTTTATGATGATTTTCCTCTAAAATTTTCATGTAAATCACCCGATTAATAAAATTGAATCCATACTATACCTTTTTATATTACATTTTACCTTATTTTAGCTATTTGATTAAATTATTTTCTTTTTATTAGAAAATCTCAAGTAATTCGAGATTTATTAAATATGAATTTTTATCTTTTTACTATATACTAAAATATACTGATATTAATTAGTAAAAAGAACTAAACCATTGAATCTAGGAGTGAATTATCATATATAACTCGATTTGGATAAACTTTTATAATCGAACCATGAATTATGAAACTGAAAACTACTATTGATCCAAAGTATTACTTTTTTGAATATAAAAGTGCTTAAGAATTCTCTAATCATATAAAAATTCACTTAAATAATATTTTTATGTTATATTAGATATTAAAAAAACTTAATAATATATATATTTAAAGAAAATACGGATTTATAAATCTTAGTAATTTTAATGAATCTTAGAATCATTTGTCTCTTAATCAGCGCCATATGAGCAACTAAATTGGAAAATTATATTTGATTATCTTGGAAGGCGGGATTAGTTCATAATAATTATTTTAGTTTTACTTAAATTTATATTAAAGTTTAATATATCAATCAACTGCAATATTTTAATTCAATTTATAGACAAATTCCCTTAATTAAAACCTCTGTCTCTAAGAACATCAATTCGGCTATAGTATTAATTTATAGCTAATTAAAGTATAATATTAATTAATATTATTATTAAATTTTAAAAGAGACCTCTAAATGAAGATTACATAAAAATTTTCATCAAGAGATGATAATGAACCATAATTTATTACTAATCTCTGATTGTAGTTTACTAAAGCAAGTCTTTTATCTTTTAAAGCATTTTAAAGAAAAATATATAATACTCGTAAATAAATAATGGAATTTGATTATCTTAAAAATAAAAATTTATTAGAATTTTTTAATCTTTTTAATAAAATACTTGATATATTGTCAGCTTTACCCCTTCCATATTAAACTTAAATAAATCTTTACTTTAACCTTTTTATTATCAGAATTCGTGATTTTCTTTTTCGAATAATTAAATAAACTCTGGTAGATTCCATTAGTTATTTATTTTTTATTTTCTTCTCTTAAAGTTAAATAAACCTGAAAGTATAACTGTGATTATATGGGAAATTTTGAAGAGTTAACCAATAAAATAAACAAGTATCTACGATTATCTACTTTTCCTGTAGGTGTAAAATTATTAGAAAATACAGAAAACCTTAATAGGATCAGATTTCTAAAAAAACCAGAAAAAAAAGTAGCTGTCTGTCAAATTTTCAGCTATGCGAGGTACTATGGATGGAC
>JBHLKA010000139.1:1315-6913 GCA_048887145.1 Candidatus Hodarchaeota archaeon | reverse complement strand
CCTGCAACAGCTGCTTCAGATACAGCTTCATTCTTCATTAACATTGACTCAACTTCTTTTGGAAATACTGAATGCCCCGCAACTTTAATTAATTGTTTTTTACGATCTCGGATTTCAATGGTTCCGTCCTCATTCATAAAACCGATATCACCAGTTAATAACCATAATTTTCCATCATACTCTTTAATAGTTTCAACAGTTTCTTCCGGTTGGTTTAGATATTCAAACATTACTTGAGGACCATGACAACAGATTTCTCCAGTATGCTCTTCTCCAAAATTTTTATCATCTGGATTCCCTAAGCAAATAGGACCAGCATTAAAATCTTCTGATGGCCAGATTCCCCATTCTGTACCGGGAAATGGCATACCAATTGTACCAATTGGGCTTTCACCAAATAAATTTCCCGCACTCACCACTGGACTTGCCTCTGAAAGACCATACCCTTCGACAATCCTACCGCCTGTATTTTTCTCAAAAGCATCCCTCACGGGAGCATGTAAAGGACCTGCGCCAGATACGCTTAACTTTAACTTTCCCATAAGATTGGGAAACTTTTCTAAATGAGGAAAATCTGCAATACGTTTAAATAATATCTCTGCCCCAGCATATACTAAACCTTCTGGTGCAGGGAGCTCTTCGATATGTTCTAATAATTCTTCAGTCGGTGGTGGTGTAGGAAATAGGATTATCCATCCACCAAACGCAATAGTAGTATTCATAACAACTGTATGCCCAAAACTATGGAAAAATGGTAGAACTCCCAAATTTCCAATACCAGGTTTTTCACCACCTAACCAATACATGCATTGTTTTGCATTTGAAACACTGTTAAAATGGGTTAACACTGCTGCCTTAGGTAATCCTGTTGTTCCTCCTGTCATTATATAAGTTGCTGGATGTGTTTTAACATCAATATCCACTTTTGGTGCTCCTGGTTCTGTATTAAGCAAATCCATAAATTTATGAGCACCAGGGACGTTCACTTTTCCTTTGGGGATTATTCCTAACATTTTACCTAATGTACGTTTAAAGCCTAAACCATGAGCTAAATCTGCAAGGTTTGTATAAATGAAAATCTCTAGATTTGATTTTTCAAGTATATCCCCTATATATGGCAAATTCTTCTTAATACGAGATTTACTCTTTTTATCAAAAAAAGCATCATAAGCAATTAATACTCTTGCTTTAGTTAGCGTCAATTGATGGAGAATCTCTAAGGGTTTATAAGTTGGACTTATACCTGTAGCAATCGCTCCTAATCTAACAGTTGAAAAGTAGCCAACTAAGTATTGAATACAATTTCCCATAAGTAATGCAACGACATCCCCCTTTTTTATTCCTAGATTATGTAAAGCCGCAGCAAATCTCTCTACATAATCATGAAATTCCTTGTAAGTTACCCGTGTTTCTAGAAACCAAATAAAATTATTATCAGCGTACTTCTTAACTTGTTCATCTAAAAAATCACTTAGAGTTTTTTCTTCGAAATCAACATTTTTGGGAACTCCTTCGGGCCACCATTTTTGAAACCATCGTTTATTCTCATTAACTTGGTATTTATCATTTTTTTTTACTGGCATTTTCTATACTAATTCATAATTAAAATTTTGACTATTAAAATGCAACATCCTATTATTACTTTCTGGGTTCTTCCCGTAAGAATCTTTCATAATTGTAACAATTTGATTTCATTGTTTATCATATTCATCAAGATTAGAATTTTGATGTAATAATACTGACTATTCAATTAAGGAAAATCTAAGAATTAGTCAAAAATAGGAAAAAATAAAAAAATAGTTAAAATTTAGATTTAAAATCGGGCGTCTTTTCGCCTTTTGATTAAAATTGTTGCTACACCAACTAAACCAACACCTGCAACTAAAAGAATTATTGCCCAGAATCCTTTAGCTTCAAAAACCATATACACTGAGAATGTAGGATCGTGCCAAATTCCAGTTCCATCATCGAATTCTGAGAAACAAATAGCATAAATCATAACACTAAAGCTCACATTGAGTCCAATATCTGCAGCGAATGGTTCTACCTCCGTAGGCGCTCCCTCATATGTTTCATGCATTTCCCTTTCGGTTTTAAAGAAGGATAATGGTAAAATATTTGTACTGGCAGGAGCACTAGTGGCTGATCCTTCAGCTCCATAGTAGTAGTCAGGTCCAGCAATATCGACGAATTCAAGCTTATCTCTAATGTTTTCAGGGAGGTAATTACCAATTTTGATCGTGTGCGTAATATTATCGTAATCATCAAGAGGGTCTAATTTTTCTTCAGGCTCCTCACCTAATGTTTCAATATTTAGGTGAAAATGTAGTATTGTGGAAACATACACTATAGCCAGGTCTAAGCCAAGAATATCATTTATCGCCCCATAATAGGGAGGAGTTGGTATTTCATTCCAAGGAGCAAAATTTTGGATAACTTTAACTGCTCCATGCAAAACTGGCACTGTACCTCCGTCCTCAGTCGCTAATTCAATGGTTTTTGGTTCAAAACTAAATCCAAAATCAATATAAGCAAGAGATTCTTCAGAAGCACCCAGATAAGAATCTAAATCAACCCCTACTGGAACTGGAGTAATTGTTGGCTGATTTAACTTCAAACCCCATTTTATTTTCCCACCTTCCACGAGTGGTAAATTATATTGGAAATTATCGACGGTCCCTAAAATTAATCTATGGGTAAGTTCTGAAGCTATTGGAACCTCTACGGGTTTTCCATCTACTAAAACGGGAATATTCGTACCAGTTTGATTTACTTGTACATAGTTAGCAGAAAGTTTGTTGTCATCGTTTGTATCGTTATACAAGAAAGCACCGGCTAAATGATGGGTGAATAGGTAAAATTCAATATCTAAACCTTGAAAAATCTCAGCAACATCAACAGTGCCGCCACCTTTTGTGATCAGGTCCAATGCGGCAGCAACATTAATATGAATTTCGAAATTTTTAATCCACAATTGAATTAAATCAAAGCTGAAGGAGGTATAAACATCTTCAAGAAGAGACACATCATCAGTTTCAGTTAATAACCATTGCATATAACTATCTTTTCTCGCTTTTGCTGTTTCATTCCACATAAATAAAGCAGAATCGACTGCAGATCCTGCGATTGGCATATCATCACCATCTATTTGCCAATCATTATTTGTATAGAACCATTCTTTAGTAACACTAAAAGTCGGATCTGTTTTAATTTCTAATTTCTGCCATGTAATTGGATTTAGCACGAATAATTCGTCACCAGTAAAGATATCATTAATATGAATTAAGAACCAAGTTATGAGTTCGATCCCTTCCCTAATTAAATCTTCAGTAATCTCATCTAATGCCCCACGTTCAATGTAAGAAAATATTTTATTGAAAAATGTAATTATTTTTTTCACAGCATTTACAAAAGAATTATCTTGATCCCAGATAACTAAAGTGACTCCAACACCAACAGTTATATTATACTGATACGTCCCAAATTGGGTTACTTTACAATAAGGATAACCATATGTATTAGGATTATAAACACCAGCACTAACACCAAGATATTCATAAGGTAGCAAGTAAATCTCCTCGTTTCCACCAGAATAATCTCTAACTTTATGACTTACAGTTTTTTCTTGGAACGCACTCAACACATAAACTCCAGGTAAGGTTTCTTTACCACTAAAATTTGTTAAGGTTTGCATTAATAGCATTTCAAAAACAGCTGCTAATAATTCACCCCCGTAACCCAAACCCCTAAAAATATTTGCGAAGCCTGCCCCGAAGCCTCCAATTAAATCTCCAGGATTATCAAATTGATCAAGGTCAAAGTCATTATCGTGAGTTGATCCAGCCACCATAACAGGTGTTGCTACTAGTGATGCGAGAAACAATGTAATAACCATACAGGCCTTTCCATTAAATTTTTTCATTCTCTCACACACTAATAATTTTATTAAATAAATTGATGCTTAAAATTATAAATAAAATACTGGTTTTTAATAATTTATATTCTAATTGAGTAGAAATTTAAAAAAACAAAAAGTTTGAAATTAAATCTCTGTATTAATTAACTGAAGTGTGCGCTTTATTATTCTATTTAATTTAAAAAGTATTCAAATTTGATATTGGAGATATATAAAAAATGTGGTTTTCATTTTAAACTATTATAAAAGTCTACTTTCTAATGTTAAAAGAAAATAGAATGTGAAACGAGATAAATTACTTTTCTATCTTTACTCAACTTGATAAAAGGTATAAAATAGTACAATAATGTACAAGATTGCTGAAATTACCAAACTCCAAATTCTTAAATTATAAGAGAGCACTACATCAGATGTAAATACTACATTTGACCCAATAAAAACTGCTGCTATTATGTATCCAAATAAATGGCTCTTAAATCCTTTGTATTTAGATTTTCCCCGAATAAAATTTACAATAGATATAAATATTATTATAGCAAATCCAATAATGTAAAAAAACTCGATGATTTCATAATCATACAAATCTAAATATAAGAAAATTCCAAATAGAACTACTTCTAAAATTCTAACATTCCAAAATTTTTTTTGTTTAGTGGTATCAACAAAGATCTGTTCATATTCACTTATTCCCGAGTTGGCAAATAAAATAATTAAAGAGCCGATAGCTAATGCTGTGAATAGAGAATATGAAATATCAAAAAGATAAGGAAGAATAGGCTCCCAAATTTCACTCCATAAAAATATTGGTAAGGCTAAATATTCGTGTATAATACTTATTGTACAAAAGATTGGTATTAAAGCAAAAAAACACATCATAAATTTTGTAAGAAATGATATTTTTGTATCTTCCTCCCAACTTTCCTTCCTAAATGTAGTTAAACGCCACGCAAAACTAGCAAAACTTAAAATAGAAATAATGGGAGTTATTAATGGAAATACAAATATAAAAAGAATATAAACTGCATTAATACCATAAAAGAACTTTAATCTTGAGGGAACAACACCAATGACATCATCAAATGAATCCATGGTATTAGCTAAACGATTAGCAAATAATATCAAAATAAATAACCAAGATACACTAAAAACTAATGGACAAACTATCTTAATTATCCAGAAGGTCAAGATTTGATCAGTTGAATACCATAAATCAAAATTTACAAACGAATAAATAAAAAAGATACTAATAGGGACTAAAACTATAGCCAATAATATGATTAAACGAGAAACTATAACTCCTTTAACTTGTTTTGACATATTTTTAATCCTTAAAATTAAGACTATGATATATATAATAATATACTAATTTAAAATGTCCTTTTTAGAAAAGTATCTGTTTACTGTTTAAAAAATAAAAAATTGTAATTAAAAATTAAATGTCATCTACTCATCTTGGATCCACAGTTGGTACAGAAATCGACTCCTGGGGGCACTTTAGCTCCACAATTAGTGCAAAAATCGGTTCCATCTAAAGTAGGTTCAACTTCTGCTATTACTTCTTTTTTCTTAACTTTTGCTTTTCCTCCTGCTGGTTTATATTTTAAACTTCCAATAAACGCTCCAAACACAGAACCAACCAAACATCCCTCCAAAACCGCCAAAAGGACTGCTAACAGATATGG
>JBHLKA010000139.1:0-1215 GCA_048887145.1 Candidatus Hodarchaeota archaeon | reverse complement strand
AAAACAATTGATATTTACTTACTAAATCAAACACGATTTTTATATTTATAATTTTGTTTTAGTCCAATCTTTATATGTTATAAAATTGATATATAGAGTAAAAATTGGACTTTATTGAAAAAAACTATCTTAATAACTTAATATATCATTAAAAAATAGAAAAATTTGAAAATAAAATAAATTTGAATTATTGAATCTTAATTATTGCTCCTTTTTCCATTTGTACGACTTTATCTGCATATGAGTTTAAGGAGCTTCGATGTGTAACGACAATTACGGTGGTTTCCATGTCTTTATTAATTTGTTTCAATAAATCCATAACTTGCTTTTCTGACTCTGGATCTAAATTACCTGTTGGCTCATCTGCGAGTATAACTCTTGGTCGGTGCACAATAGCTCGAGCAAGTCCGCATCTTTGTTTTTCACCGCCTGATAATTGAACTGGATAATGATCTTTCCTTTCAAGTAAATGGCAGTCTCTCAAAGCTGCTATTGCTCGATTTTCTATTTCTTTTTCTCGTAAAACTGTTGGCCATAAAAGCGCCATAACATTTTCAACGGCTGTCAATGTAGGTACAAGATTAAAGTCTTGAAAAACAAAACCAATCTTTTGTCTTCTTATTTTACTAAGTCTATCTTCGGTTGCGCGAGCAATATTTTCTCCATCAAAAATAATTCTTCCACTATCGGGGAGATCTAATCCTGAAAGAACGTTTAAAAGCGTGGATTTTCCACATCCGGTTGGTCCTTGCACAATTACAAACTCTCCTGATTTAATTGTCAAATTAACATCTGCCAGTGCCCTAATAATAGCACCAGCTCTACGATATTCCTTATTTACATCAATAGCCTCAATCATAGTATCTTTATCTACTGGAATTTTTTATCACCTCATTATTCCCCTACTCTTTTTAATGCTATTATTGGTCTAACTTTCAATATCTTCCTATTAGCCAATAATATCGCAATTATTTGGAATGCTAAAAATATAATAAATGTGACTACAACTGGTAATAAACTGACCAAAGGTAATTCTCTAATATCATATGAACCTCCACCACTTATATCTGCCACCCATGCTTGCCAATATCCAACTATAGCAGCATAGTGAAATAAAACCTCAATAACTAATATAAAGCCTAAAATTGTGGTAAACAAAATAAATCCAGAAACGAGAGAATTAATATCTCCATTCGTCCAACCAATGCATTTAAG
>JBHLKA010000138.1:0-6914 GCA_048887145.1 Candidatus Hodarchaeota archaeon | reverse complement strand
GAATGACTTTTGATGGAGCAGGAGGTGGAACTGGAATGAGTCCTGTTAGTATGATGAATGAGGGGTCTATACCGACAATCTATTTAGAAGCATTAGTAGTTGGGTGTTTAGATATGATTAAAAAGAAAAATCCTAATGTTAGATTACCAACTATAACAATAGCTGGAGGATTCGCAAATGAGACTCAAATCTTTAAAGCACTTGCTATGGGAGCCCCTTATATTAAATGTATTGCTATGGCAAGGGCTCCAATTACAGCTGCTATGAAAGGAAAATATGTTGGAGAAATTATCAAAAAAAATGAAGTTAATTATGCTTTATTAAGGAATTTAGGATTCCCCAAGGAAAAAGATCCAAATACATTAACTTTAAATGAGGCGTTTGTTGAATATGATAACCTTATTAGAACCTACAATAGGGAGATTCCAACATCAGCAATTGGAGTTTATACCTACTTTACGAGTAAACTGGGTATTGGATTGAAACATTTATTAGCAGGAGTCAGAAAATTTAACTTAGATTTAATTGCTAGAGATGATATTGCCTACATTTCGCAACGCGCAGAAAATGTATGTAACACTTGGAATTTGGGGATAAAATCACAAGAAAGTATAGATTTTGAATTAGTAAAAAAAGAAATATATTCAGGAAATTATGAATAATCTAAATTAAAAAAAGGATTTATTTTATTAATTCTTCTAATTGGTCTACAAAATCTTCATATTGCTTTATTCCTAACTCCCAGAACTCAGGTTTTGAAACATCTAGGCCTACGATTTTACTTAACTCTTCAGTTGATAAGCTACCACCAGCACTCAAAAGCTTTTTAAATTTTGGAATAAATTCTTTTCCTTCCGTTTTGTATTTCTGGTATAGAGCATAAACAAAAAGCTGAGCATAGACATAAGGATAGTTATAAAATCGAAAATTAGGGAAATAATAATGGGGTTTCATAGCCCATTCCCAGTCCATCTCCTCGAACCATTCAACAAATTCTCCGTATATTTTATCTCTAGCAGCACACCAATATTTTGAGATCGTTTTTCCATCCAAAGTCTCTTTATTTTTAATAGCATCATATAAACTCTGTTCAAACCATACGCGAGCACTAACTTGAAACGCAGCTTCTCCGGCTCCATCTAATACTTTAGCTAAAATTGCTTTTTTTACTTCATCAGAATCTGCTTTTAAGAGTAATAAATCAGTCAGTAATAGTTCTCCAAAGATAGATGCTGTTTCAGCAACCGTAGCGCCAGGATGTAAATTGAAAATGGTCTGTTTTTTTGAAGCCATAGTACCATGAATAGCATGACCAAATTCATGAGCAAGGGTATATATTTCTCTTAAAGAACCAGTAAATGAAAGCAAAATATAACATGTTTTCCCATTATACCATGTATCACAATATCCTCCATTTACCTTTCCTTTTCTAACAGCAGCATCAATATGATTGCTTTCATACATATCTCTAACTATATTTTCAAAAGTATTGTCAAATTTTCTGTAAGCTTCTAAAATTAGTTCCTTAGTTTCTTCCCAAGTTATGGTTTTTTTTGGAGCATTAGGTAGCGGCGCATAAATGTCGGCACAACTTAGTTTGGGAAATCCTAAAATTTTAGCTTTAAGTTGTAAATATCTTTGAAATACTCCTACATTCTTTTCTATTGTATTCATTAAATTATCAATAATCTCCTGAGTTGTGTCATTAATTATAAAACTATGATGCATTGGTCCGTTATATTTTCTTCTTTCAGCAATTTTTAGCCAATCACTAAAGATATTTTTCAAAGCGGTTGAGTAGACAATTTCTTCCTTTCCAAGAGTACCATAAATTGATTTATTAGCGGATATTCTTGTATTTCTATCAGGATGAGTTAGCAAACTATTCGCTTCTCCATATGATAATGATTTCTCTTCTCCCTCAACATTAACAATATATGATCTACTAGTAAGCCATTCGGATTGTAATTTACTCCAAGCCTTTACTCCATACTGATCCTTCTCTAAAATTAGTTGTTCTTCAACTTCTGAAAGTAAATGGGGTACTTGCCTTTTAAATTTCTTCAAATATTGCTTATATCCTTCGAGAATTGGGTGTGTGATTGTATCTCCTCTCTCTTTAATTAATTTTCCAATTTCTAAATCAATAAATGTAATTTCTTTCAAAATCTTAGTTTCAAAGTCATCAATCCTATTCTTTAATCCTTTAGCTAATAACTCATTTTGATCTCCGTCATATAATCTGTTAGCATATAATTTCAACTCATCAAGATTAGCTGTGAATTTTTCGTGTTTCCTAATTAATTCAAGTAAGTCTTTAGCAGAAAAATCAGGTGAATTGATTTCTCCCTTATATTTTTTAACAAGTTCATTTGCTATTTTTTCGAGAGAGTTGATTGATTCAGTAATTTTTGGATCTTTTGTGTTCGAAAAAATTTCTGTTAAATCCCAAGCAATATCATTTTCTGACATAATTATCACGTAATAAATTGGAAAATTAAAAAAATTTTTCCTTATAGATATCTTTTCTTGTAAATTCGGTAAAAAGTAAATAGAAATAACAAGATTCTAAAAATTATTCATATTCTATTGTACTTGGAGGTTTATTTGAAATATCATACACAACTCTATTAAATCCTTTAACTTCATTAATAATTCTTGTTCCAATTCTTTCTAACAAATCCCAATCTAATTTTGCGAAACTCGCAGTCATCGCATCGACGGACTCTACCGCTCGTATGGAGCAAATATATTCATACGTTCGATAATCTCCCATTACTCCTACAGTTTTTACAGGAATAAGGACGCAGAAAATTTGCCAAAGTTTATCATATAAATTTGCTTGTTCTATCTCTTCTAATAAAATTTTATCTGCATCTTTTAAAATGTTCAATTTATTTTTATCAATTGGTCCAAGACATCTTACAGCAAGTCCAGGTCCAGGAAATGGATGCCTATACACTATTTCCTTCGATAAACCTAGTTCTAACCCAATTTTCCTAACTTCATCTTTATATAAATCTTTTAATGGTTCGATTAATTCTAACTTCATCTCATCGGGCAATGTTACATTATGGTGTGATTTAATTTTTGCTGTCGCTTTACTGGTTGCAGCAGTTTCTACACGATCAGGATAAATTGTCCCTTGAGCGAGATATTTTATATTTGGAAATTCTTTTTCTAAATCTAATGTTTTCTTTTCAAAAACTTTTATAAATGTATGCCCAATAATACGGCGTTTTTCTTCCGGTTCATCAATATCTTTTAAATTTTCTAAAAAATTTCCTTCAGCATTCAAAAAGTGGAAATTTTTAAACCCTAGTTGCCCTTTGAAAACATTTTGTACCTCATTTTCTTCATTTTTACGTAATAAGCCATTATTGACAAAAATGCAATGCAATCTATCCCCAATTGCTCTATGGAGTAAAACAGCTGTTACAGAGGAATCAACTCCGCCACTTAGCCCTAAAATTACCCTATCTTCATTTCCTATTTTCTCTTTAATTTCTTGTATTGATTCTTCAATCCAATTTTTTAATTTCCATTCTTTTTTACAATGAGCTATTTTAAATGTAAAATTCTCTAAAATAGTTTGTCCTTTAGGAGTATTCTTCACTTCGGGGTGAAATTGAACTCCATATATATGTTTATCATGGTTTGCATAAGATGCTATTGGACAAATTTCCGTTTTAGCTAAAATCTCAAAATCGGGTGGTAAATTCTTAACTTGATCCCCATGCGACATCCAGACGGTTTCGGTTGGAGCTAAAGAGGCTAACAAGAAATTTGGTTTTATTATTTCTAACTTTGTTCTTCCATATTCTTTTAGCTTTTTAGATACGATTTTTCCACCCAAATTATTAACAATTAAATGAAACCCATAGCAGATCCCTAAAATTGGAACTTTTTTTTTAAGGATATATTGAAAAACTTCTTTTTTTAAGTTAGGACTATCTCTTTCATAGACTGATCTTGGTCCTCCTGAAAAAATAATCGCTTCAGGTTGTTGATTCTTTAAAGTTTCTAATTTAATATTGAATGGAAAAATTTCAGAATATACTCCTAAATCTCTGATCCTTCTTGCGATTAGATGACAATATTGCCCGCCAAAGTCTAAAACTATAATCATATTTACAGAATATTTATCGCTAGTCTTCTTATTAAAATAGAATCAAACAAATTAAATTAGTTTTTTCAATATAGAAATAATATATCTATATATAATTTTAGCAAACCTATTCTTAATGGGTTGCACATGATATGCATGGGTCAAAGGTTCTGATTATCATCTGAACATTGTTTTTCACTAAATTAATATCTCCTGTTTTATGAAATAATTCTCTTGCATAATTTGTAATCATCTCGTTTATCAGTGGAATATTAAACTCAGTAGCAACAAATAATTTTACGCCATCAACATAATTACTTTTCTTTAAATGATAATGATGAATTAATAATCCTCTAGGTGCTTCAATAACACCAATTCCATCAAATTTTTTTACTAAATTTAGAGAGGGAATTTCTTGCGTAGTGTTTAACCGAGGGTCATCTAAAATTTGTAAGCTTTGGAAACATTCCAAATACATTTCTAATAATCTAACAAAATTAACAAAGAGAATATTATTTTTCCAATGTTTATCAAAATATTCAAGATAAGTTTGAATTTCATCTATGTTAGAATTCCCGTTAAGATTGTACCTGCTAAGAGGACCAACTATCACATTTTTATTATTAGTAAAATAAAAGTCAATTCCAAGTAAATCTGGCTCCTTTCCAAAATAAGAAGCATAATCGTATTTTTCAAATTCAATCATATTTTTATTATGTTCTTTGATTGATAACTTACCTGAATATCGATTATAATTATTAAAGTTCGTCAAACCAAGATGAGTAAGATTTGGAGTAGAGAATTCTTTTGGTGGAGGTTGATGAGAAAATAATTCAATAAATTTTTCGATAATCCATTCCAAATTGGTTAAGGCACTTTGAAATTTTTTTTTCGCTATTGATGTATTTTTCTTGGAAGGAGAATAAATAACTCCTCCAGGAATAAGTGAAATTAGATGAACAGATCTGCCCCCAAACAAATGATTAATTTCATTTCCAATTTTAATTAACTCATATATATTTGTTGTTAATTGAGGGTTATAATTAATTAAATCATAAGGATTCGTTGTTTTCAGATTTAAATTAAAAATATTTAGTAAATCTGGTAGAGTTTGGAAAAAAAAACTCATACAATGGGATTTAATTAATTCAGCACTCATTAAAATGCGCCTTAAAATTTTTGTTTGTTCTGAGACCTTAATATTATATATATCTTCAACTGTTTTACAGCTAGCGATTGCTTGAGAAGTGTAACATAATCCACATATCCTAGAAACTATTTTCGGAATATCTAATAGTGTCTTTCCAATTAAGAAATTTTCAAAGCCTCTATAAATGTTAAGTTCAAAATTTACCAATGAAATTTCATCGTTTTGAACTAAAATCTTTATGTCACCATGCCCTTCTATTCGTTTACAAATATCAATGACTTTTAACACTTTTTTCATCCCTCCAATTTTGGTTTCGAAAATCTATAAAAAATGCCAGTATAATTTTTAAGTTCTGGAGATAAATTTATCAAACTCAAATAATTAATAATATTAGACGTAAAATCTTTTGATACTGGTCCTAAACATCCTTCACAGGAAATTCCCATCTTAATACACTTATGTTCGCATCCATCTCGTGTTATAGGCCCTAAACATAAAATACCCCTCTCTAAAAAGCATTTAGATGTTTCTTCATCAAGGTTAACCTCTTCTGGATTTGGAGTAATTTTTGAGATATTTATATTTGAATTTATTTTCATATCTCCTCTCAATGGGCAAGTACCACACATATTTTTTTCAGAGAGCTCAATTTGTTTATTTTCAACCAATCTAATTAGACAATTTCCAAAAAGCTTCAATGGTGGTGGGCAACCCGGAATTATCCCATCAATTTCGATATAACTTGAGATTGGCTCTGTAATTTTTTTATCTGATAGACTCAAAATCCCTCCATAACAAGCACAAGTTCCTAAAGCATATACTTTTTTTGCCTGCCTTCGGATTTTTTGAAGGATAGATATTTGATTTTCTTCAGAAACACAACCTTCAACTAAACAAATATCACAATCTTCAATTTCTTTTACATCAGAAATAAATTGAAAATAAACTACTTTTGTTCTTTCAAGGAATTGTGGAAAAATATCTGATGAGATAAGAGAAGAGATGCATCCACTACAGGAAGTTAAAGAAATTATTACAAATTTAAGTTTCAAATTTAACCTCCTCTAATAATTGATTATAAAATTTATTAACAACTTCAGCAAACTTATTGCCCTCAACAGCATTAAGATGTTTGAGCATGATTCGTTCACTGTATTTCTTTGGGAAAATACTTTTTAATAGCAATATTTTTTTTTCTATTTTTTCTACTCCATCAATATATCGACATGCATTTTTTCTACATCCGATAATCATTATTCCATCGAAACCACACTCAAACGATTTAATTATAAAATTCGTATCGATACGGCCTGTGCAAGGAACTGGTAAAATAAATATATTTGGATTATATGAAATCTTTTTAAGACCAGCATCATCAGCAGCAGCATACCCACAAGAGCGACAACAGAAAGCAATAATTTTAGGTTTTTTCCTGAATTTCGAAAAAATTTCAATTGTCTTTAAAATCTTCTCAGAAGTATCTATGTTTAAGTCTATCGCATTAGTGGGGCAGATACTAGCACATGTACCACAACCCTTGCACTTAAATTTATCTATACTTACTTTATCTAATTCTATTGTAATTGCATTATAAGGACAAATCTTAGAACACAATCCACATAAACCACACTTATTATCGTCAATTTCAATTCCACT
>JBHLKA010000137.1:0-6959 GCA_048887145.1 Candidatus Hodarchaeota archaeon | reverse complement strand
AATTTAGAACCAATAATTATTATTAGGTGAATTCATAATATAAAAATGAATATGAATGAAGAAGAACACAAGGAAAATATATTTCTAAGTAAAAAAGGATGGACCTTCTGTCCTTCATGTGGATATAAACTTCCAGAAATAGATAGACAAAAATTTTGTATTAAGTGTGGAGTGGACTTAGAGTATATTGAAAGTAATATTATTTCATATCAACCATCACCTTATGATGCAAGCACTTATCCATATAGACCTGAACGGGAGAAAAAAAAAATCGCAGATGAGGATATTTTAAATCTTAAAGAAAAACAAATTTGGGGCAGTTTTTATTCAATAGGTATTCCTATCGTTGCTTATATTTTAATGATTTCATTAGGGCTTGTTATAATGGCATTTATTCTCTCTTTAGTAGGGAATTTAGAAGATCTTATGGCCTTAATGCTTAATCCATATTTTATTATCCTCCTATCGTTTACCGAATTAATATTTATATTTGTTCCCGTTTACTATGTTGGAAAGTATCTTCAAAATCCTACATTCAATAATCGTTTAGCTTTATTAGGATTCACCTTCAAGGGTAAAGATAATTTTAAAGCCATAAAAGAAGTCTTTATTGGTTTAGGATTTGCAATTGTGGGGATATTTCTAGTTTTTTCAGTGTCATTCCTTATTGAAATTATTTTAGAATTGATTTTTGGCGTGGATATTGTATTTACTGGAGGCGGTTCATTAAATGAAATAGATCTAATACTTGCTAATTCTGACATTTTAGCTCTGATATTTCTGTCTATTACTATGATATTAATTATCGGTACTTCCGAAGAATTGTTATTTAGAGGATTCATGCAAAAAGGTTTAGTAAGAACTGTTGGAAAGTACGGAGGCATTATTATCACAGCATTAATATTCTCTTCAATCCATTTAATAGGAATTTTCCAAATGGGAGATGCTACGTTGACAGAATATCTTATTTCTTTTTTACTAAACTTTTTCCCTTACTTTGCAATATCCCTGTTGTTAGGCTTTATTTTTTATTGGAGAAAAGAGAATCTTATTGCTGTTATGATAACCCATGGTTTTTATGATGCTCTAACGATAATTATAGCTTATATTTATTTTAGTTTTATTTAAATCGCATATTTTATTGTTTTATGAACCTTTTAAATTTTTTTGAATCAAAAGCCAAAGGAAGAATTGCTAATATTGGAATTGGTCTTGGAAGTGACCAATATCAAAATTTAAAGGTTTTTAAAACCACCAAATATTTTTTAAGAAAAAATTCATCGAAAGTTTTCTTTTTTGGCGAACCAAAAGCAATATCCCAATTATTAAACAAATCAACTGCTCCTAAGAACAAATTTAAATTAATCGAAAGTAGTGAGCCAGAAAAAGAAATTATATATCATTTAAAAGAAAATATTATCAATGCTGTAATAAGAGGAAATTTGAGTTCTAGTAAATTTTTAATGAATTTAAAGCACAATTTAAACGTTTCAGAAATAAACCGTTTAGCTTTACTTGAGTCTTTTGATGGAAAACAATTCTTTTTTGGACCCGTCGGCATTGATGAGTGCAATGATTATCAAAGAAAGATTAATTTTATTGAAAATGCGATTACCTTGTTTCAATCTTTAGAGGTTGAGTCAAGAATAAGTATCTTAAGTGGAGGTAGGCTCAGTGATACTGGTCGTGATGCATATGTGGATAAAACAATTAACATAGCTAAACAAGTAGTAACCCATCTTAAGGAAAAATATCCTAAATTGAATATTAAACATGATGAGATATTAATTGAAGCCAGCCTTAAAAAAAATTCAAATTTAATCATTGCTCCAGACGGCATTTCCGGAAATTTAATCTATCGTACGCTAGTTCATTTAGGTGGTGGTAAAGCATATGGAGCTATATATATGGGCTTAGATTCTACAATCATAGATACATCAAGAGTAGGAAAAAGATCTGAAATAGAAGGGGCTTTAATAATCAGCCTAGCATTAGTAAACCTTAATCAATAAAAAGGAAAAAATAAAATTTGAAATACTTAACTAATAGCCCCAATAAGTGTGGCTAAAAGTACTATAATTGCCCCTATCAAAAGCCCACAGACAAGTAAGCCTACTCCCAAGATTCCTAAAAATGTTGGAGTATAATGAATTGGCCTAATCCCTAATCCTATCACTAAAATTGAGGCCAGTAGCGCTAAGATCAATACCCAAATCCCCCAAATTCCCGCGTAAGGCAATATTGCTGTTCCAGTCATTATTAAGATAGTTTCTATAATAGAAACAATTCCCCCTATAATTGCGAAAACTCGCATAGCTTTATCTGTTTCTTGGAGTTCACTCATTTTAGAATCACTTTCTTATAAAGATGGTTTTTAATTAAAAAATAACACAATGGTACTTAAAAAGGTTTTTTAAATGATAATCAATAATTTAATAAATTTTATTTATAGAAAACTTCTTTCAAATTAGTTGATGGGAGAGGGGGGATTTGAACCCCCGACCACTCGGCCCCCAGCCGATTAGATTTAATTTGGGAAAACCAAGCTAAGGTATCATACCATTCTAGACCACCCTCCCATTTAGGAAAGTGACGTTTTTTTTTCAGAGTTTAGAACATGTAACAGCGTTATCTTAGTTTTGTATACTTAAAAATCTTAAATTCTATTTATTTTTAATTGTCCTTCTACATTTTACTAATAATTTTTAAATTCTTTAGAGGGTTTTTAAACTTATAATTTTTAAAAATTGAAAATATTGATAATTTCATGCGCTCTCGGAAACCTTTTATTATTTTTTGGCCTCAATATTTTGATTCAAAGAGGAGTAGAGCAGAGGGTAGGCGTATTCCTAGGAAATTTGCCGTTGAAAAAATACATTCAAATGATCTTTACAATGCTGCTAAGCGTTTAGGCTATAATGTTCAACATGAAAAGCATTATAAGTATTCTAGAACTTGGTGGGATGAGCCAGGAAGGATATTAGTAGACACTAAAGGAAAGAAAAAATCTAAAGTATTAATTGAAATAGCTAAGGAATTAAAAAAGACACAATCCAAGAGATAAATCGATATTATGCATGAATTTGCCTTTGCCTATAATATTTTTAAAGTAGCAGAAGCTACTGCTCTAAAATATAATGCCCAAAGAATTACGGAAGTTTATTTAGAAGTCGGCGAATTAACTTTAATTGTTCCTGAACTTCTACGCCAATCATTTAAGATGGCAACTTCTGGTTCAATTGCAGAGGGAGCTGTCTTAAAAATTGAGGTTATACCGGGTAAAATAAAATGCAGGGAATGTGGAAAAGTATCAACAGTAACGCTAAGTGAAGAGGCTCAATTAACTGGACTTCAATTATTCCAATGTAAATTTTGTGAAAGTAAAAACACAGAAATAATTGAAGGTAAGAAAGCAAATGTTAAAAATATAAAGATTCAAGAATAATTAGATCAAGACTCCATTTAGCACTCCGTGCTGCCCAGGTCTTGATGTGATTTTTGCTTTTCCTAACTCTGTTTCAACAATCGAACCTTTGGTTAAAATATGTCTGCGGTTATAATCTTTAGAAGCATCATTACTATCAAATCTTAAAATTCTCACTTTGGAAGTTTGATTATTATTAGGATCTGTAACATTCATATACAAAGATGAAAATAATTTAAGCTTTTGATTTCCTCCCATTACTCTCTGTTTTTTCTTCTTTTCTTCTCCTATTCTGGTTTCTATGGGAGGGCGTTCTAATTCGCTTTTTCTCTTCTTTCTAAAGTGTTTATACTTTTTTCCTGTATATTTTCTTTTTGATCTTGCTTGAGAGCGAGCCATGACATACCATCATTAAATTAGTAAGTAGTAAAGGTAATGGTTTCTTTAAAATTTTTGGATTTAAATGTTTATAATCTGTAAAAGTAAAATAAATATACTAAAAATTAATTTATTCATTATAACAGAAAAGTAATATATACTTTAACAGAAAAATGATGGAAAATATTGCTAATAAATTAAATTTAGATAAAAATTCTTTAGAAAAAATCATTAAATCAAGTACTACAACAGTAGGAATAATTGTAAAGGATGGTATTGTAGTAGGAACAGAATCACAAGCTACTGCAGGATTTACTGTTGCTACAAAACAAGCTCAGAAACTTTTTGAGATAAATAATTATACATGTGCAACCATTTCTGGAGGGGTAGCAGATTGTCAGTATATAGTTAATCAACTTAAAGCATTATCTAAATTAAAAGAAGTTGAAGAGGAAAAAGTTCCTGAACCCAAGTATATTGCTAGCATTACAAGAAACATTTTATTCAGTGGCAGATCATATTACCTTGCTATGATGATAATTGGTGGTTACTCAGTAAAAGAAAATAAAGGTAAACTTTACGGAGTTGACTTATTAGGCACTCTTTATGAAGAAGATAACTTTATTGCTTTTGGTTCTGGAGGACCATTCTCCTTAGGCGTATTAGAAGCTGATTGGAAGCCTGGCATGACTTCAGATGTAGGAATTGAATTAGTCAAAACAGCTATTTCTAGCTCTCGTGAAAGAGACGCCGCATCTGGCTATGAGATCCAATTATGTACTGTAACTAAAGAAGGTTATAAACAAATTCAATAACTTTTTTAAATAACTATTTTTTAATAAAATCTACTTTGATTTGTCTAAGCTCATCAAAAATATAAATAAAGCCATTTATTACTTTTTTTTGAGCATCCATTATTGTCCAAATAATATGTTTAAATTTTATAATCTTCCCCTTATAATAACTTCTCATATATGGTATATCAATACCACTCGGATAAGCTCCACCTGGATGAGAATGAAAGATACTTATTAATTGTAAATTGAAGTTATTCAAATATTTTTCAGATATCTCTTTTAATTTTAGATAATCATCCATTAGAAAAGATACAGGACTTTCAAATGAAGATTCTATGCATTCAAATTCTTTAGTATAATAATGATAAGAATAATCATCCTCGAAATTAGTTTTCTTGACCTCTTCAATTTTTCCATAAATTAGACCACATGCCTCGTTTGGATAAGCTTCATCAACACAGTGTTCTATCTTTTTATATGTGTTCTGATTGATGAAAAGTGTTATATCTTTCTCAAATTTTAAGTTTCTAATATATAACCCCCCATTTATAATAAAGTTAGTGCAGCATTTAAAGCTGCCAACCTTGCTTTTCTTAAATCAGCACCAGATCCTATAATAATAACATCTCCTTCTTCAAAAGATATATTAGCATTAACTAATTTTGTTTTGAAGTATAATTGAATTTTTTCATTTATTTTTACTCCGCGATGTTCTTGTTCTAAGGAATATGAGGGAAATAATAATTCATTTCCACTATAAATAAGGCAAGTAGCTCCTAATCCACCTAATCTAATTGCGGCATCTCTTTGTTCAACACCACTTTTTAAGCGTTCGGTAGCGCCTCTAACCAAACTATAACATGATTTTGAAATCTCAGAATCGATTATAAAATTTTTTAAAATAGAAATATCTCCTTCATCTAATAAAGGTATTTTATCTTTAATTTTCCTTAGAATTTGTAAACCCTTTTCAGTCAACACATGTCCTTTTGACTTGGTTTGTTGCCTATTATTACTATTCTTAACAAGAACTTCTATAAAACCGCCCTCTCTCTTTAATTTTTTAACAAGAGATTTTGCTGTACCTTCTCCTATTAATAATTCTTCCTTCAGACGATATCTTCCCAAACCTTCAGGATTATCTCCAAATAATAATATCGCTAAAATAACATGAACATAATCAAAAGAAGGTCTAATTGTTTTGCTCTCAAAGAGTGGATCCAATTCTTCAAAATCTTTCATAGCCTTCATATATATTTAGAATCCATATATAAAAAAAATATAAGGTCAAAAAAAATAAAAGGAAGAATATTCTTTTTTAATAATAACGATAGAAGTTCTTTAAATCGGTAATATACTAATAGTGCCATGAAAAAAAATCCTGATAATAAGAACCCAAAAGACATTCAAGGATTAGTCGTATTTAAAGATATTAAATCACAACAAACTCAAAAACAAGAATTAGTATCATTAGAATATATAGATCAAGAAAACAAAATAAAATTAGTGTGTAAGCTAGAACCTTTTGGAGGTAATTATCTTTATTCACTCCTTATTATCAACCAAAGTATGGCTCCTATTACAGAAATTAAAATTCGAATAAGATATCCCGACTTTTTTATACTGTCTAGGAGCAATCCCCCGAAGATTATTATTGATTCTGATTTAATTGAAGAAAATGAAAAGCAAATTCGAATTGAATTTGAAAAAATAGATCAAAATTCCCAAAAGCAAATAAATACTTTTTTTACACCATTATCATTGGAAGAAAAGGGCGAAATTAGGTCATATGTTACTTTCATAAATAATGCAGATTTCGTACGAGCTCTTGACTCAGACCCCATTGCCGTAAAATTTGATCCTATCTCTATCGAAAAAAAAATTTTACCAAGCTCTGACGTACGGAACTTTCTTCAATTACCAGATATAAAACGAGGCATTAAGAGTGTTGGAATTGGTATCGAAAAAGTTAATGACTTCGATTATTTATTTTACCTACTAAACCAAACAATTGAAGATCACAACTTTCAACTAATTACTAAAGATAATGAGAAAAAAATTTCGTGGTATTTCGGAACAGAGTTAGTTTCAGGAGCTGATCTTTTAATAATTGGTCAGCTTAAATCTAATAAAATCGAGGTGTTGGTAGCTTCCAAAAATCCTCATATACTCATTTCTATCTTAACAACTTTCGTTACTGAATTCTCAAATCGATTAATAATTGAAAATATAGTAGATACTTTAGACCAGATTTATGATTTAGAATGTAAATATTGTGGAACCGTCTTACCTTATTTTCCAAAAAAAGGGGAATCAGTAGAATGCACTAAATGTAAATATGAAAAAATAATATGGTCTTA
>JBHLKA010000136.1:0-7009 GCA_048887145.1 Candidatus Hodarchaeota archaeon | reverse complement strand
TTAATTCTAATTTTCTTAATCTTGATTGTTATTGGCCCCCTTATCACGGGGATATCTAAAGCTATGTATAATCGATTGTTTCAACGAAAAAAAAAAAGAATTGAAAAATCAGATTATCAGATTTATAAAGAACAACTTAAAAGCACACGTCAAGATACTCAAATGCAACCTATAGATACTAAAGATATAAATTTAGACTTTATATATAGAAAGCCTATCATCCGAAAATGTAATAATTGTAAAATAATTGTCCCAAATTTTGTAAAAACGTGTCCAAACTGCGGAAAACCTATTCTAGATTAAGGTTTAAACCATTCAAAAAAATAATAACTTTTAGTTAATGGATTTGCAATAACAAATTTTTTTCTAACTGATGTTGCTAATCTCCCCGCTCTTACCATATCGATTGCTGTTATTTTGGTATCATGAGGTAAAACATGTACTATAAAAGGAGAGTGCTCAAGACCAGGACCTTTTCGATATACGACAAAATCAGCTCCAAATTTCAGTCCTGGGCGCGGTATATATCCTTTTTCACGTAAATCTTGATATATAATAAATTTTTCTTCAAACTTATAATGTATTTGTTTCGCTATTTTAAAAAATTCTTCTTTTATCAAATATTTCTCCTTTTCTGGGTCAAAAATAGTGATTTTTTCTTTTTGTAGTAAATAATATGCTTCCTCAATAGATAGTTCAGAGGGTTTTGAAAAATATTCCAACCGTGGTTTGGCAATTCCGAGAGGAGACCCAAAAAATTTTTCCTTAACATATAGATATGATGCATGTAATGGATCAAAAACAATAACTCTTGAATTTATAAACTTGGTAGGTATTTTTTCTGGTAAGGTTTCTTCATTAATATCTTCTAGGGAAACTTGGTTTTTCTGTTCTTCATTCATCAATCTATAATCATTAATTATAGTTTAATAAGTCTTTTAATTTTCCAATGAGTAGATGGAATTATATAATTTTCAATATTAATAATTTTGATAATATAATAAAAAATACTCGTGCTTAAAAAATGGTTATTCGTAAAGCTATTGTGGCCGGTAGTTTTTATCCTCGTTATAAACCAGATTTACTCAGCATCCTAAAAGAATCTTTTATTGATAATGAGTTTGGTCCTAACGAAGAACCAAAAACATTAAATCAGGAACAAAGATCTATTATTGGCGGTGTTTCTCCGCATGCGGGATATATTTACTCTGGTTGTTGTGCTGCGTTTACTTTTTTAAATTTGTTTAAAGAGAAGCTTCCTGATACTGTTATTATTCTCGGTACGGATCATGTAGGCTATAGTGGTGTTGCATTAATGGACGAGGGTGAATGGGAAACACCACTAGGCAATTTAACTATTGATAACGAGTTATCAAAAAGAATATTAGATATTAGTACGACTATAATAAAAGATGAATCTGCATTCATTGGATATCCATTTGGAAGAGAACATAATATAGAAGTACAATTACCCTTTATAAAATATTGTTCTCATGATAAAAATATTAAAATTATTCCAATAAAAATATCCACCAAAAAATATAGCATTTTAGAAAACTTAGCAAAAGATATTTCACAAGCAATTAAATCGTATGATAAAGATGTTGTAATTGTTGCTTCATCTGATATGACTCATAAAGAAATACATGGTACTGATGAATTAAAAAAATTCAAGGAGGGAGATCAAAAAGTTATTGACGCTTTTTTGGAATTAAATCCTTCAAAGACACTTGACGCTGCCTCAAAAACAACCGTATGTGGCCCCCAAACAATTACATCCTTAATGCTAATTTGTAAAAATTTAAATGCTACTGAGGGTAAATTATTAAAATATTATACAAGTTCTGAAAAAACTGGGAATTATTATGGATATTGCGTTGGGTATTTTTCTGGGATAATTATTAAATGAATTAAACATTTAATTATAATGATTAAAATATGTATTGAATAATATGCCTGAAGATAATGAAAAAGTAGATGATTTTATTAGTCTCTGGAAGAAAAAAATGAATTCTGAAGATAAAAGCCCGTCTGTTATTAGAGATACTTTAAACAAAATGAGTGCATTACAACAAGAAAACGAAGAACTTAGGAAAAAAATAACACAAAATATTGATTTAATTAGTAGATCTGAAGAAATAATTAGAAAATCAGTTGAAGAAAAAGAAAGATTTAAGTTGGAAAAAGAAAAAGCTTTGAAAAATCTAGAACAAGAAAACCTAGAATTAAGCAATAAAGTAAAGAGTATGGTTAAATTATTGCTCGAAAAAGATGAGGAGATTAAAAATAAAGTCAGTCAACTTTCAAGTTCAAAAGGAACTGATGTCAGTTCAGAGGCTCATGTTAACCAAACTTTAATTGAAGATTTAAAGTTAGAATTGTCTAGAAAAAGCTCTCAGATTTCAGAATTAGAATTAAAAATCTCAGAATTGACTGATGAAAATGAAGTATTACATCAGCAATTAGTTGAGAAAATTAAAAATCTTCCTATAGATTATGTTGTACCTGTAGAAGATGTTGAGGTAATAAAACCACAACCACCTGAAACCCCTTCGTTACCACTTGAACAACTATGCCAAGATTTGCAAGCAGATTTAAACAAATATAAAAAAGTAATCGAGAAATTAACAAATGATAAATCTCAGCTCAAGCAAGCTTTAGAAAATAAAGGATATAAATTTGACGCAGAAGAAATCGCTTCTTTGAGGACTGAAAATGAAGCTTTGAAAAAAGATTTGGAAGAATTACAAGAATCCTTAAAAAAAGAAACTAAAGTGGTGTCACCAGAAGTTAATCTAGGTTTTGAAACTAAGATTAAAGAACTTGAAAGTAAATTAAGTGAAAAGGAAGATTTGATTACTCAGTTAAAATTATCACAATTAGCACAAGGTGACACTGATTCTGGACCTATGTCTCAATTAGTAGAAGATCTACAAAAACAAATAAATAAATTAAAAGTTTCACTTAGGGAAAAGGACCAGAAAATAGCAGAACTGCAAAATAAATAAATCCTCAGAGAACTTCTTTAAATAACATTTTTTCTTCTATTTTTAGGAAAATTTCATGAATTCTTTTCCAAAATTTTTTCAATAATAAGAAATTAAAATTAGAAAAGATGAGTAGTCAAAAAAACAAGGATTTATCATTCCTTTTTATTGGACATTTGGCCATTGATTCCATAATTAGGTTTAAAAAATTAAGAAAACCAACTTTAGGTGGAAGTGTTTCTTTTGGCTCTTTAGCACTAAGAAAATATTGTCAAAATGAGAATATTGGAATTGTATCTAATTTAGGTAAGTTGAATTTTAATATGTCTTTATTGAGATTACTTGAAAAATGTAATATAGATTTAAGAGGAATAAAATGGTTTGACAGCAATAATACAAATTTTGTATTGGACTACATTAATCATTCTAGAACCTTAACTCTTAAAGCAAAAAGTCCTAATCTTAGGTTTGATGACTTTCCTAAGGAATATATAAATAATCAACCTGATGTAATCGTTTTAGTTCCTTTATGTAACGAAATCTCATCTAGCTATGTTTCTGAAATTTTAAATAATTTCCCGGATGCTTTTATTGGCATAGATTTACAAGGATTTATCAGACATATTAATAGTAATGGTACAGTATCATATATCTGGGACGAAAATTTAATCAAAAATATGAGAAAAATTATTAATTTGATTGGAGATCGACTAATATTAAAAGGTTCGGAAATTGAGATGAAATTATTCTCTGGTAATGAAGATTTAGATGCAGTTATGAATTATTTTAATATTTTTGATAATAATGGAATTTTTATTATGACTCTTGGTGAAGCTGGTTCAAGGGTCATAAAAAAAGGGCAAGAAATATTAAGAATTCCAGCATTTAAAGCTAGAAAAGTTATCGATGAAACTGGTGCTGGAGATGTATATTTAGCAATTTTTTTATACGAATTTCTTAATTCTGATATGTCATGGAGGACTATAAAAAAATCTGCATATTTAGCATCTGCTGCAGCTTCATTTTTAGTTGAAAGAAAAGGTCCTGATGGATTTAAATGCAAAACAAAAGTATTAAAAAGAGTAAAACGAAAAAATTATATCAATTAAGGTGATTTTGAATACATATTAATTCACATTTTGCTACAGGAGTAATTTTCACTTCGATATTAAACCATTTTTTTGATTTCACTTTAGCTGAATTCTTATTAATAGTAATTTTCTCTTTCATTAGTGATTTTGATGTATTTTTCTCTAAGTATGCTAAAGATCATAATCATAGAATGTTAATTTCTCATTCAATTATCCCTAGCATTCTTATAATGCTATTAGGTGTTATTTTTAATTGGTTAGCATTAATTTTCAGTGGAGTAGCATATTTTATCCACGTAATAATAGATACTTTTGATTGGGGTACTAATTTTTTTTATTTTCCAAAAAAACAAATTGGTTTTAAATTCCTAATTTCAAAAGAAGAATTTAGTAATATCTCTAAATATTTAGAGAATTATAAGAAACCTGAGTCCTTTTTTGATGCAAAGTATTACAATAATAAAATTTGTTTAAGCATTGAAATTTTATTGTTTATACTTATGCTAATTTTTATTATTCTTTTTGCTTTTCAATATGTTTTAATTATATTGATTTATTTTCCATTTTTATACTTTCATTTACAACGTCATTATTATTTAAAAAAATTCGAATCAAGTTAATTATTGGTTTTAATTATTTATTCATCGATTTATACCATTAATACTAATAACCTAAATGGAAAAACTTTAAGAATACTCCACTGAGATAATAATTAAAAATATTAAATAAAGTAAAGTGAACAATTTGTCTGAAGTCATGAAAACCAAAGTTGGACTATCTTTAGAGGAGAAAATGATATTTAAATGTGACCTAGGAGAAATGAAAGTAAAAGATTGTTATATTGATGAAACTCATAAAGAAGAAGTAGATATGTTAGGACCTAATCCATCTAGAATGTTAGGCATGGCCATCTTAGGGTGTCTAAGTGCAAGTTTTATTTTTTGTCTTAAAAAGCGGGAATTTAGCTTAGAGGATTTAAAAGCAGAAGCAGAAGTAACTGTTGCTCGGAATGAAAAGGGATTTTGGAGAGTAAAAAAAATAGATGTAGATATTAATGCAAAAATAGATAATCCTGATGTTAGAAAAAGAGCTGATCAATGTAAGAAAATGTTTGAACAATATTGCATCGTTACTCAAGCCGTAAGAGAAGGTATTGCCATAGCTGTGAATCTTAATTATTAATTTTTTCACTATTTATTTATTTTAAAATTCCATTGTTTTTCCAACAATTCCTACCTGACATTTTGTTTTGAACTGTTCCTGAAATATTTTAATATTTTCTGTACAATGAAATAAAGTAATAGATTTGATTGTAGGATTTAATTCATACGCTTTTTGAGAAGAAAACTTAAAAGAATGCATACCTCCAATAATATGTAATGGTTTTTCTAATGGAATTTCAAGGATCTGACGATCATATAGAAAGGTATTTAAGCCTGGATGGCAACATCCACATATTAGTATAACTGAGTTTTCATATTGAATATAAGCAGCATGTTCATGGATACCCCCATAATCTGAGGATAGATAGGAATTAGTCAAAAATAAACCATTTACAATCTCCACGCATTCCCGTGCATTTTGATTTATTACCATATTTTTAGGGGGAATTGGAATACCTTTATAACTAACAGGAATATTCCATTGTTTATGTACATATACCGGCATATCCTTGTTTTGCTTTAAAATACCTGGTAGCCCATCAGTATGATCAAAATGGTTATGACTTAGGATAGTTAAATCAATAGATGAGGGGTTTAATCCGTATTTATTAAGATTAGATATAAGAGGACGTACTTTACTACCTGAGTCAAATAATATTATCTTATCATTAACCTCTATTAATGCTGCAAAACCGTATGATAAGATATAACCCTCTTTTGCACAATTTAAATCATCAACCATAATAGTTATTTTAACTTCGCCCATTTTAAAAGATGGTTTTTTCAATTTAATTCAATCTTGGATACCATCTTCAGTAATGGAAAATACAGCATCTTCTTCAGGTAAATGTGGAGCGTCAACAACCTTAGCAATTCTTTGTTCTCCCTTTCCTTTTCTCAACCGTATTCTAATTGTTGCCCCATGAGCTATTATATTCCCTCCAGTTGCTCGAAGTGGATCACCATAGAACACATCAGGTCTTGCAGCAACTTGATTCGTAAATAATATAGCTAACTCATCAAAAGTTTCTGTTAATCTTAAAAGATCATGAATATGAGTATTTAATATCTGTTGTCGGTTAGCTAAAGTACCTCTTCCAATATATTCGCTCCGAAAGTGTCCTATTATTGAATCAACAATAATTAGTTTAACATTTTTTTCTTCTATAATTTTTGGAGATTCTCTGACTAATAGTACTTGATGATCGCTGTTATAAGCCCTTCCATAGGTAATATTACGTAAGATTTGGTTGTAGTCTAGATCCCTTGAAGATGCCATTTGTATGATTCTTTCTGGTCTAAATGTCCCCTCAGAGTCAATATATAATGCGCCTCCCTCAAGGCCTCCATCGTCATAAGACAATTGGACATTAACACACAATTGATGGGCTATCTGCGTTTTTCCTGTTCGATACTCACCATAAAGCTCAGTAACGGATCCAGTTTCTATACCACCACCTAAAAGGTCATCTAAATTTTGACTACCTGTTGTCAACTTTTTTAGAAACTTCCTTTTTTCCCAAATAATATCAGCAGATTTAAATCCCATTTTTTCAATTTCTTGAGCAGATTTAATAATTTTTTGGGCCGTTTTTTCCCCAATTCCTGCTTCTTCTACCAATTTTGAGAGGGGATATACAGCTAAAGTCCTAATAGATACAATTCCCGCTTCTTTCAGCTTCTTTAATGTAGCATCTCCTACTCCAGGTAAATCAGTTAGATCGTACTTGACTTTAGGTTGACTAGCATCATCCTGGGATTCGTCATT
>JBHLKA010000135.1:0-7061 GCA_048887145.1 Candidatus Hodarchaeota archaeon | reverse complement strand
AATTTTGGATTAATTACCTCTGCTTGATCTGGTTGAGAGATAGCCGCAAGATTAACACATACATCAATATCATCTAAAATGGAAGGATTAAATGTTCGAATATCTTCTTTCAAAAATTTTATCTCATTAATAAACGATTTCAGGGGGTCTTCTCCGAAAAATAGTTTATCCATACAAGTAATATTATGACCTTGTTCAAGTAGTAGAGGAATTAGAACACAACCAAGATAACCTCCGCCACCTGTGATTAAAAGATTCAATCAAATCACTGAAAATTATTTAATAGAAATTAATATTAAAAATTGTTTAAGAATTATCTATTTGGTGTATAATTCCAATCCCAGGTTTTTCCAACTCGAGAATCTTCAGTTTTTCCATTTATAAGCTTTGGAACAAACCTTTTATCATTCCAAGGGCGCCTTTCCTCATCAGGGGCATCGTATTTGTATAATTTTGTAACCAGATATAATACTTTAGCTGCATTAATTCCTAATACTTTATATCCATGCCATAAAATGCCTGGTATTCGAGCAACTTTAAAACAATCATCACTTAGAATGATTTCATCAAGCTCTCCATGAGTAGGGGAATTATCCCTATCATCGTAAGCACAAACTTTTATTGCACCCTTAATACAGATAAAATAATCAATTTGTCCCCGTAAATGCCTATGCCAAGCCCTTACGATATTTGGATAACTATGTGAAAGATTTATTTGTACAATACTATCATTTTGAATTAATTCACTCCAATCAGTTCTTACTAACTCAGAAAAGTATCCCCGGTCATCTATAAATTTTTTAATCTCTTTAACTCTGACTCCCTCTATCAAATTATACACCATATTTAAATTGATTTATAATATAATTATTCAAGTAGACATTTTATTATAAGTTTTAATAATTATAAATTTTAAATATAAGTTAATAGAATGGAAAAATTACTCATTATTGGCGCAAGTGGGTTAACTGGTTATAGATTGGCTAATTTATCTAGTGAATTTTATGAAGTATATGGTACTTACAATAAACGACCGATAAATATTGAGAATTGTGAGATTTCTCAATTAAATAAAACCGATAAGCAAAAAGTCAATTCTCTAATAAAAAATATCAATCCAAATATTGTAATTGATTGCTCTGCTGTTCATAATGTCGATTATTGCGAAACTCACCAAGAGGAGACATGGAAGGTAAATGTTGATGCAACGAAATTTATTGCTAAAAAATGTAAAGATATCGGGGCAAGAATGATTTATATATCCACAGATTATATATTTGATGGGACAGCTAAACAATATGATGAATATAGTAAACCTAATCCATTAAATTATTATGGTATTTCAAAACTTAAAGCAGAGGAGGAGATAGCTAATTTAAAAATAAGCTATGCTATTGCACGAACAAGTCTTATATTCGGATGGATTCCCGGTGAATTAAAAGGATTGGAATCTAGTTCAATGAAGTCAATAAATTTTGTTCTATGGGCACTCAATAAACTAAGAAATGGAGAACTATTGAATATTGTTACCGACCAATTTAGCACTCCTACCTTTGTAGATAATTTGGTAAATTATCTATTAGCTCTTGCAAAATCAAATGAAAACGGTATATTTCACACCACAGGTAAGCAATGCTTAAATAGATATGAATTTGCATGTAAAATTATTGAGGTTTTTAATATTAATAAAGACTTAATTACACCAGTTACTAGTGATCTATTCGAACAAATAGCAGAAAGACCGATGAGATGTTGCTTAAGCTCTAATAAGGCACAAAAATTATTAGGAGTAAAACCATATACAATTCAAGAGGCGCTTCTAAAAATGAAAAAACAAGAAGATATATTAACCTAATTCAAAAAATTTGGAAATTGAGGATCTTATTGAAAAAAATACAAAAATCTGAATTATATGAAAGAAAATGAGAACATTTTTCATTACTTTTTAAAAAAAAAATTCGAAAATTTTGGTAATGAAGAAATAAACAACAAAAAGGGACAAACTGTCGCAAAAGTAAAATTTCCTCTTTATGGTACTAATCACATTATTGAAATTCAAGATTTAATTGGCCAATCTACTTATTTCATTGATAGGGGGGGTCTTTTTAAAAAGTATACCTTTCGAGATTCTTCTAACAATATATTAGCTAGAGTTAGCAAACCTCTTTTATCAGCAAATAAAGCATACCTTTTAATTAACAAAACTAAAAAGAAATTCTTGGCTATTGGAAAATTAAAAAAATGGGCTTATGAAATCATCAGTAAGACTAATAATCAAATTATAGGAAGTGTAACTGATTTAAAACGCTCAGAGTTTAATGAACAATATTATTGCTTAGAATTAAAAAACCATGATGAATATTCAATAATTATACTCAGTTTTGTGATATGTATTAATAACTTGAATTATAATGGAATTTCTAATATCACAGGATTTGAACGAAGAATTGCCCGCTTACGACCCTTTGGGCCGGGTGAAATGAAAAAATGAGTGAGAATGTAAGTTATAATAATCATAATTTAACACACTTCAACGAACCGTACCTCTCAATAATATTACCAGTTTATAATGAAGAAAAATCTATTAAAAACGTAATATATAGAATTCCAGAAGCTTTAAATTACGAAGTTATAATTGTTGATGACGGCTCAACTGATAACACGGTCCAATATGTTAAGGAGATAAAAAATCCTAATATTAAAATTTTAAAATACGTAGAAAATCAAGGTTATGGTGCTGCTCTATTAATTGGTTTAAAACACGCTCGAGGGGACATCATTATTACTCTGGATTCAGATGGACAGCATGATCCCCAAGAAATTCCAAATTTAATCAAGCCCATTCTAAATAATGAAGCTGATATAGCTATTGGATCATCATATAAGGGAAATAATAACTATAACTATCCTCTCTATAGAAAAATAGGAGAATTCATTATAAGAGTAATAATATGGATCTTCTACTATCAAGAAATTGACAATAACCAGAGTGGGTTTAGAGCATTAAAAAAAACCATAAAACATATCTTTTACGACATAAAACATAAAGGAATGGGCTTTACCACAGAATTCTTGTTTAGAGCTTGTTCACACAAATTAAAAATAAAAGAAGTACCAATCTCCGTAAATGCTCGTGCCCATGGAAGCACCAAGGCTAAAATTAGTCAAATAGTAAGAGGAGTTTGTGGATCCATTATAAGATTTTTTCGAAAAAAATTTTAAGTTATTATTAAATATTTTTAAAAATTAATTACCTAAATGTCTGATCTTATATACCTTGTTGCTGGAGCGAGACCAAATTTCATGAAGATTGCTCCGTTAATATCAGAAATGAAAAATCAAAATTTAAAATACAAATTGGTTCATACAGGACAACATTATGATTATAGCATGTCAAAAGTTTTTTTTGACAGTTTAAATATTCCTGAACCAGATTACTATTTAAATGCGGGCTCTGGAACTCATGCAGTACAGACAGCTAAAATAATGGTTGAATTTGAAAAAATTTTGTTGAAAGATAAACCTTTTTTAATTATTGTCGTTGGAGATGTTAATTCTACAATTGCATGTGCCTTAGTTGCAAAAAAGTTATTTATTGATGTGGCTCATGTAGAAGCAGGTTTAAGAAGCTATGATAGAAGAATGCCTGAAGAAATAAATAGGTTACTAACTGATCAAATCGCAGATCTATTGTTTACTACTGAAAAAACTGCTGAAATAAATTTAAAAAGAGAAGGTGTAGATGAAAGTAAAATTCATTTTGTAGGAAATGTAATGATCGATACATTGATTAATAATTTAGAAAAAGCAAAAAAATTAAACACTTTTAGGAATTACGGATTAGAAAAAGGATTTTATGCTTTACTAACAATCCATAGGCCATCTAATGTTGATAGTGAAAAGGATCTAGCTATCTTAGTAGATATCTTAAATATAATACAACGGAAAATTAAAATCGTTTTTCCAATACATCCCAGAACTCAAAAGAATTTAGAAAGTTATCATTTGAAGGAAAAGTTAAATACTGAAAATATCCTTATAATTAAACCTGTTGGTTATTTAGAATTCCTAAATTTAATGATAAAATCAAAATGCATAATCACGGATTCCGGAGGGATACAAGAAGAAGCTTCTTATTTGAAAATTCCAGTTCTTACCCTACGTGAAAATACCGAAAGACCCATTACTGTCGAAAAAGGAACTAATACTATTGTTCATAATGACATTGAGAAAATTAAACTACATATTGATGAAATTCTCTCTTCTAATTATAAAAAAGGACAAGAAATTGAAAAATGGGATGGTAATTCTGCTAAAAGAATAATTAAAATCATTAAAGAAAAGTACTTAAGTAATAATTTAATATAAAAGCGAACTAAGAAACTATTTTTAGTAATTTAAATAAAGCGCTACCTTTTTTAACTCCTCTAATAAAACAAATGATTGCTCGATTATGTCTCTTAGCATATCTAATGAATCTCAATTGCTCTTTTATTATCCCTAAAAATTTAATTTTATTATTTTCTTTAGAGCTGATAATTAACGGAAAATTTTTATATTCAATAATATAATAATTTATTTAGCATTCAAAAGGCAAAGTAACTAATAAAACTGTATATAATTTTATTTAGTATATCCAAATCAGTGTAATAATATGAATTTGAAGCGGAAATCGGTAAGCCAATATATAAATCAAGATAGCTATACCTCAAAACATTTTGGACATAAAGATCATATTAAAAGTAGCTTTAGTTATTCTAACCTAATTTTATCAATAATTATGCCACTCTTTAATGAACAAAATTCTATTAAACATGTAATTGAAAAAATTCCAAAAAACTGTAATCATGAAATTCTAATAGTCGATGATGGCTCAACTGATAATAGCATTGAAGAAATTAAAAAAATAAATGGTAAATTTATAAAAATTATTAAACATGGAAAAAATAGGGGGTATGGTGCTGCATTATTAACTGGATTTAAACACTCGAACGGAGATATTATTGTTACACTTGATTCAGACGGTCAACATTGTCCCGAAGAAATACCTAGGTTATTGAAGCCAATTATTAATAAGAAAGCGGATTTAGCCATTGGTTCTAGATATTTAGGTAAGATCCATTATCCTGTTCCACTTCATATAAAATTTGGGGAATATTTTATTAGAAAATTTTTAAAATTATTATATAATAAGGAAATTGCAAATAATCAAAGTGGATTTAGAGCATTTCATAGATCCCTATTAACTCATTTTAAAGGATTCTATGATTGTGAAATGGCATTCTCAACTGAATTACTCCTTAAAACATTAGAATTAAATAAAAAAATCATAGAAATCCCTATTTCTTTAAAACCTCGCAAATACGGTAAATCCTATGTGAAATTAGTTAAAATTCTAATAAATATCCTTAAATGTTTTTTTATCTATGGATTAAGAAAAAATAGAATTTTAAAGAAATTTTCTGATAAATATTTAGACTTTTTACTTAAAAATAAAAATATTTAACTGAAGTAAGGCGCATAATATACTGATAAATCCCCATTTTGATATAATGAAACATTATAGAAATTTGGAATTAGAATATTATTCGTAAAATCAGATTTATTAAGAAAATATGATATGAAAAACTGTGAAATTACCGCGTACTGAATGGTTGCATTTTTTAGAAATCCAATTTGTTGAACACATTTGGTTTCATTGAAATCAGCCTTAAAAATTTCATAGAAAAAGTATTGTCTTATAAAAGTTATAGAATCAGTACCTACACCCATAAAAAAGTTATCACCTACTATTATTCCTGAATGTATCGGGATATTTTTTGAAATCCAATCAAGAGTTTCAATTTGAGTTTCAGTATATCTGAAATTGGGATTTCCATAATCAAAACCAGTAATAATTATCCCCGAAAAAGATGAAAAAAATAAGATTAAAGCAATAATATTTTTGGAAATAGTTGGTGAGATTCGAATCTTGTTAAATATTTTAAAAACTTTTATTTTCTTGAAAAGTTCAAGTAATCCAATAGAAGCAAAAATGCATAGAGAAGGAATTGAATAAATCCATAATCTTTCAAACCAATAATCCATTATAAAAAAGTCATTTTCTGAAATAAATTCTGGTGATAATGGAAAAGTTTCCAAAAGCTGTATAAGGGGTTTTATAAAAGCTAATATGAAGGAAATTAAAATCCACACACTAAGAATTAGAAATAAAAATTTATCTCTTTTCCAACAATAATAAGATAAGCAAACACCTAATATCCCTATCATCCCAAGGTTTAGAAAAACCTTATCTAAAAACAAAAAAAAGAAAAACTCATTGCTTAAATTTAGATTTAGGAAGAAATATTCTAAAAGAATAGAGATAAATTCTAAACTACATAAAAGTAAAATAATTATTAAAATGAACCTGAAGTCTAACTTAAATCTCAACTTCTTCATTATTTTATTTTTTTTTGAGAATTTAATCGTTATTACGAAGATTATTAAAATAAAAACTAAATAAAGTGAATAAACTAGTATTGGAGCGGGTATGAAGCTTAAAATATTTATTAGAAAATCGTAATGAAAAAATCCTAAAAATCGAGATATAAGAATATAGCTTAAATAAAAGCCCATTATTAAATCAAAGATTAATAAAAGGGTGATAATAAATAGAATCAAATAACAATAATATTTCATATTTATAAATTTTCTATTTTTAGATGAAAAAAGACAATAAATAAAAAGAAAAACAACACCAAAAAATAGAGGATAAATATAGGTCATAAAACTTATTACTAAGAGAAATCCAGTTAAGCCTATTAGCATTAATAACTCAACTCTTTTTTTATCATACCAATAACTTTTTAAGATTATAATAAATATTGCTATGCTTACAAAAAATAGAGAATATGAGAGACTTTTATAAATAAAATAATATTCACCAACAAAAATTAGGGTAGAAACAAGAGGATTTATTAAGAGCCCCGAAAAAATTGACATTAAAAGAGTGGATAATACAACATATTTAGTTTTAAAGTGGTATAATAATGCCTTCATTAGCAAATATATTGATGTAA
>JBHLKA010000134.1:0-7133 GCA_048887145.1 Candidatus Hodarchaeota archaeon | reverse complement strand
AAAGGATATAATAAAGAATTTATCGAGAAATGTAAAAATTATTTATTTACTCCTGGCATTAGTATTTTTGATGAGGCCCTTTTAGCTAATAAAAACTTTAAAATAAATGCAATGCATGATCCAACAGAAGGGGGACTTTCTACTGGTATTGCTGAAATGACTATTGCATCAAAAAAAGGAGTTTTGATTGAAAAAGAAAAAATATCAATTTTACCAGAGCCATTAGAGTTAAGTAAAGTATTTAATTTAAACCCAATGGGCACTATATCTTCTGGATCACTACTAATTTCAATCAATAATGAATATTCATTGGATTTAGTTGAATTTTTAAAAAAAAATAAAGTATCGGCTGAAATTATTGGCAAATTTACCACTGAGAATCAAAAAAACATAATTATAGATAAAAAAGGTATTAAAAAACCTTTCATTTATTCTGAAATTGATGAAATCACAAAAATTTTTATTTAAAAACAGGTATCCATTTACTACTTTAATAAGTTATCTAAGGCAGATAACCCTTCTTTAATTAAATAATGAACTTTTTTATGTTATTAATATAAATCGCCTAAACAACACCTCTAAATAGAAATTTTATGAATCATTTAACTTATATAATTACGAAGTTAACATTTTTATTTCCTAATTTACATTGTATTTATATACCTTTGGTATATTATTAAGGGTTATTAGATAATAGCGTTATTATTTTAAGTTTGAATTGGGGTAAATTTGGAAAATATAGAATTAAGTAATATTTTAAAATTAATAAGAGAAAATTTTAAAGAAGATCGATTTACTCTTAAACTCACTTCAAACATATTTTTTGACATTTTAAACCAAAATGAAGATAAATTTAATAAGTTTAAACAAGAAATCAAATCTGAATGGGAACAGTTTCGAATAAAGAATCAGAAAAGAATTATTACCAAAACATACAGTACCTTTTTTTATCAGAAGTTTCATGAGTATTTTAACTATTTTTTACAAAATTTTTGTGGTTTTAATAGTGATTCTTTAGATTTAGTAATTAAAGAAAAAATATCTGAAGATACTGTATTTCTGGAATATAATTATTATTTGTCAGATGAAGAACTAGAATACTTTAATGAATTCAAGAGAAAAATTAATAACCATATCAATGGTATAACCTCACCTTTCGGATATATTTATTTAATTGTTTCAATACTAGGAATTGTTTTAAGAAAATTACTCCAAGAAAAGTTTCATATAGTCTTGGATGGGGCTGTAATTAAAAATGGTGAAGTTAAAAATACTATCAACTTTTTAATTGTGATTAAGAACAGCCATGATGAAATGTTCGAAAGTTATTATTATATGTTTCTTTACTATTTTCTAAAACACTTTAAGGGGATACCAGACGAATACTATGAGAGATTATTGCAAGGAAGAGAAAGATTATACCAAATTGCCTTGGAAGAATATCCATTTGCAAAAGAGAGATTGGTAGATTTATTGTATTATTTTTATAAAAAATGTAATTTATTACATAATTTTTCTCCATTATTAGATTTCTTAAATTTCGTTTGTGCACGTGTTGAGGATTCAGTTTTTTCAAAAATTGATGTTATAAAGAGAGATTTCCTTGCAAATTTTAACTACACAGAAGAAAAGAAGAATGCTCTTATAAAAATATTCGACTTTATTGATAAAAAATCCACTTTATATTCCACATTTCAAGCTAATAACTTACCATCGGTAAAATCGCAATTTAATTTATTTTTACTCTATATGAAATATTATTTTGGTAGTGGAAGTTTAGAAGCATTTGAAGTTGGAGATTTGTTATTTTTACCCAAAGAATTCAAATCAATATTAAATCAACGCAATAAAAAACTTAAAAACGTAATTAACGCATCTACTATTAAAAATATTGAAATATTTCTAGATTACTTTGCAATCATTTCTAATTTTGATAATTTTGATCTACTTTTTGAGAAGATTTTCAGTAAAAAAATTAATCATTTAAATTATGAGTTTTTTAAAAGTTTCTTAAGGAGTTTAAATTTGAGGATTTTATCATTAATCGATCAAGAAAATAAATTAATAACCGAAAATCCTGAAAATAAACCTCTTTCATTTACAATTATAATAGATCACGTTTGTCGTATGTTATATACATTAATTGATAAAATTTTCATTAAAGCTAACCCTAACCAAGCATCTAAAAATTTTATCGACCCTCGAAGTAGATATATTGGTAAAAATATCGCTTTAAGAGTATTAGAATTATTTATTTTCCAAGATCTAAACGTTTCAGATGATGTTTGGCCAGATTATATTATTAGTATGAATAGAAGTTACTTAATGGAAGATTTAAAGTCATACAAAGTTGAAGTTCAATCATCAAAACTTAATGAAAAATTTTATAATTTTACGGATATCGCTAGATTTGTAATAACTTACAATTTCATATCCCACATAGATCAAATTACGTTTGAAGAATGGTTAATAAATGAGCTTATTTCCCCATTAAATGATTTTATATCTGAAATTAGATTATCAATTAAAAATCCAAAAGATAAAAATGAGATTTATTCTAAATTAAACAAATTTTTTTTAAACCAAATTTCTAATCAGAATAAGGATGTAAAAGAAAATTTAAAATTAATGTGTCAACAACTTGCACCCTATTGGCATAAATCCTAGAGATTTCCTTTACTTTTTACAATACTATAATATTTTAAAGATATTCAGAAATTTGTCAAAATCCTTATTAATATTTATTATTGGAATCCCTTTTTCTTCCTGAGGTTCATTTAGCTTAGTTGTAATTAAACCAGATATCATTTTAACCTGATTGGTTAACTGAGGTTTGATTTCTGATAAATAATTTATACAAAGTATTGTTGGAAAAGATAAATTTCTAAATCCTTCAATGAATAATATATCTGTTTTTAACGGACCTTCATCAATCCATTTAATTATCTTATCAATTTCAATATCTTTTTTAATGAAGATAACATTTTCATTGAATTTATTTCTAGATATAGAATATTGAGCACCAGCATCGGTAAATTTATATGAATCTTTTCCCTCTGTATCTATTCTATGCTCGTGAATATTTTTAATTACTGAACAGTTATAGTTTAACTGTTGCTTTAATAAAACAATGGTCTTTACTATTAAGTAAGTTTTTCCAGTTCCAGAATAACCAATAACGCTTATAATTTTCATTAAAATCCTCACAAAATATTAAGTATCAAAAGATAATCCATTCAATAATTTCTCATTTTTTAATTTTCCAGTTCTAAAAATTTCTACTAATAAAACAATATAAACAATTAATCTATAATATAATTGTTAAAATTTTTTTTCATGAATTTAGTAAAAATTATTTGTTGAAAATTTTAAATTATGGTTGATGCAAAAGAAAAGATCATTTTTGATGCTAACTTTTTCATTTGTGCCATCTCAATCAGAGCTAAAAACTTTTTGAAAAATTTAGACCGTGCAGGAAAGGAATTAGGACTCGATTATTATATTTCCGAAATAGTATTTAATGAGATTAAAGCACCTAATACTTTTAAAGATAGATTCAAATCTTTTATAAATATTGAAAAAATTTTACGATCAGAAATTCAGATGATAAAAGATGAGTTAAATAAATCGAATATCAAGTTCCCCCCCCAAGATCCTGATTTGTCATTGATAGCTTTGAGTGAAAGATTGATGGATGACGATTCAACTATACATATAGTTACAGATGATTTTAAATTAGCTAAAAACACTGCATCTATTTTTAAAAATAAAGTTAATATCTTATCTCTTTCAAGCTTTCTGCTTAAAATCAATAGGACAATACCAGATAAACATATGAGAAATTACTTTAAGACCTTATGGAGAAAAAGTTTGAATTATACATTACATTACATGATAGAACGAGCTCATGTTTACCCTGCTGAACAGAAAATACAATGGTTAATTGAAAAAGCTATAAATGTCACTCAAGATTCCATATTAACTCAAGATGTTCATTTTCTAGATAAAAGAGAGGAACAAATGAAATTTGAAATCGGTATTAGCAAGTATCCTCAAGAAATCGCTATTGCAGAAAAATTCATTGAAGAACAAAAATTACCTCTGAGTGAGGAAGAAAAAATTCATGAAATTCAAAATTTTTTAGAAAATTTAAAGATTTCAAGGGAATATCTTAAAAAAGCGCGTGAATCTATTGTTAAAAATGAATCTAATGAAGCTGCTAAGCTTTTAAAAAAAGGTAATAGATTTCTAATTTCATTATTACAGTTAGCAGCTGGTGAATTAACTAAACTACGAAATTATGAGATCGTAGAATCTCTTATTTGCTCTGAGATATCTAAGATGGAGTTTTTACGGGCCTTTATTTTAGTCTCCCTAGGAAGAGTTAATTCAGCAATAGAATCACTTGAAAGAGCTGCATTATTTTCAACCATAATACATAATCATCAAACATGTTTAACTCTAAATTATGTTAAAGCACTCATCTTACTCTTTCATGGTCTTTACGATAATGCAATCATGGCTTACAATTTCACTGAAGAACTAGCAGATATTTATAAGGATGATAACCTGAAATTGAAATGTCTAATAGGTAAAGCTATAGCATTATATATTCAAGGAGAGGAAACAAAAACTGCGATGGGAATAATGGAAGAAGTTTCAAATATGGATTTTGAAAAAAATTTTTTAGATGCAATAATTGTTTTTGGTGAATTGGGAGATTATTTCCTAGCCCTAGGTCACTCGCAAATTGCTGCAAACCTTTATAATGAAGCTTTAGAAATTAGTATTGATTATAAATTAAAAGTTAGAAGCGACATTCTGATTGAAAAATTAAAAAGAGCTTATATTGCAACTGTATTAAACGGATATTCAGCAGAAGACATGATGGTTGATAAATTGGATTTATTATTAGACAAAGCTTATTCCGTAAAAAATATTGAAAAATATAATGAACAGATTAAAAAAATATCTAGCTTTAATATCTTATTCTACACTCCCTTTCCGTATATATCTGGAAAAAAGAAAACAATGCAATTCCTTAAATTACCTAAAGAACTTCAGGAAGATTATTTGGAAGTTGTCCATTTTGAAAAACTAGATATTGAAAAGGAGATTCAATATTTATTCATTGTATCTCACTATGAGTTAGGTTTATTAGGGATAATTGTAAAAACTGATGAAAATCTTACTGGAATTGCCGAAAATTATACTTTAAAATTAAAACCAAATGCAAAAGTCAAAATATATAATCCAACAGATGAATTAAAAGATAATTTCTTAATACGTGCAATAATTGAAGTTTTAGGTAAAGATAGCTGTGAGATAATATATTCCTTACCCTCCTTCTTTAAAGCACTTAATTTATAGCTTAATCCTTCCTTAAACTCTTATCTCTCTGACTTATCTGGTGAGAATGAATAGCACAGCTAATGCAATAGTATTTTGTCTTAGAGGGGGCTTGAATAATTGTTCCTGATTTTTTAAGCTCTGCATACATTCTTCCATCTACTAAAGAAACTCTTCTTGTCACTGCTTTAGCTTTACTCCGTGCAACAAAACGCCCACACTTAGCACACTGAACTTTTGAGTATTGACCTTTACGTGAACCGCTTTTACCGCCACTTTTTCTCTTTTTGGGAATTAAAATCAGCCTTTTTTGAATAGTTTTAGATGAAATTTTAATTCTAATTATTTGAATAAGATAAACCTTAAAAAATTTATTCTTTATCTTAAATTTTTAACAATTTCGAGTGATTTTAAAGTAATATTTTATAAGAAGTTCTTTATTTGGATTTTTCTTTATCAATTTTATGCAAATATTTAAATGAATATAAAATCCTCTGGAGGATGGTAAAAAGAAGTAATCCTGCATATATTATAATGAAAATAGGAAAAAATAATTTGAAAGGAGAGCCATATATAAAATAAGATAAAAAATAGATCCAAGATTCAGTAATAAAAGCGAACCACAAAATTATAAGTCTCTCAGCTCTTTCCATAAATCCAATTCCCTTCATTTCAATTCCCATATTTTCAGCACGCGCTCTTATATAAGAAATCATTATTACTAAAAAGAGAAGAATATAACCCCATAGATAATTAATTAACTTCCCAAATATCAAGCTTAAAATGATTACAGCATCAGATATTCTATCTAAATTTGAATCTAGGAATGCACCTGCTTGTGAATTATGACCAGTTCTTCTAGCAACTTCTCCATCAAAAACGTCAAAAGCTCCTGCCCAAAACATTAAGAAAGGCCCAATCCACGCCCACCATATTGGATAATGGAGTCCCTCAATTGAAATAAAAAAAGCAGTAGCAATAGAAAATATAAAACCAATAATAGAAAGAGAATTAGGAGAGACATTATGTTTAATTAAAAGTTTCACTGGGCGGTCAATAAATTTATCAAGTATTTTCCTTTGATTTTGTCTTTTTGTATTTACTATTTCTTTTTCACTCACTTTCATTGCCGCTTTTGAAATTAGAGATCTTATAATTTTAACATTCATTAAAATAAAAAGTTTTCATATTAATAACTTTAAATTTAATCTTATTAATCGAATTACAGAAGAAGCCAAATATGAAAAAGTTCCTAAACTTAATTTTGTTAAATTTAACTCAATCAATTCTTTTGATTTCAGAATTTCGCCAGTTTGACTCCCAATAACAAAAATAATATGCTCTTGTGATAATATCTCCTTTATGTATTTAAAAAAATCTTGAGCACTCTCATCTAGAACATATATAGCATAATTTTGCTTTTTATAGGCTTTTAAAATATTAAAGATATCTTGATTATTGTATTTAATACTTTTTAAAGGATTTTTATTATATTTCAGCTGACCAGTTTTATTCTGAATTAAATCTACAAAATATTCTGTCAGTAAAATTTCATTTTTTGGAAACACCTCCTCATCCAATGATTTGGGGTCAAAAATAAAAGTACCGTATTTTTCTAAAAATACCCAAATTTGAATATTATTATTAAATCCTTTTTGATTCAATAATGCAGCAAGAATACATCTAGAAATTACATCTAATCTTCCGGATGAGCCAGGGATATCTTTAATTGTATAATTTGTAATATCTACAGTGCTAGATTTAATGAAAAAAAGTATTTCCAT
>JBHLKA010000133.1:0-7275 GCA_048887145.1 Candidatus Hodarchaeota archaeon | reverse complement strand
GTAAAAATGCATCAAAGGAATTCCGTTGCTGGAATAATTATATGTATGATTAGTTTCGTATTATTCGGATTGTTTTTCGCCTTCCGACCCTTTATAGGTTTTTCATTTTTTCCAATGTTTCCCGCGATTTTCATTTTTATATTCATTATAATAGCTGCAGTCACGAGCGTCGAAAATTCAAAAAAGACACACAAAAATTATTATAATAACCAAAATTACACTCAAGCACCCCTAAAAAATTCTTATATTATACAAAATACAAGAAAGATCGAAATCCAAGATGATACTAAAGAGATAGTGCGAGCTCAATATTGTCAATACTGTGGAGTAAAAATCGACAGAGATGCGCGTTATTGCCATAATTGTGGAACTAATTTATCCGAATAATTTTTTTAGTATTAAAAAAATGAACTTACTAATAGGTGAAGATTAAAAAAAAATGAAAAATAATTGCCATAAGATTGGAATAGTATTGATTATAATGATATTCGTTCCTGGCATGGCATATTTTTTCACAAATACAATTTCTGAAATAAAATTTAATAGAGAGAGGCCAACTGAATTTATTTCAGGATCTAGTATATCGGGTAATTTAAACTTAACCTATAATAATTATTATACTTTTTATTGGTTTGCTTCAAATAGAATCGACTGGAATTTTACAGGGGAACCAATAAATGTTTCCATATTTCTCTTAATTATGGATGAAAATACTTATTACTATTCTTTCATAAATGATACAGTAAATTACGGTCTTAATATTACATTGTATTATTTATATTTTGATTACATTGTTTCAATGAATACCTCAAGTAATTCTGGAACCTATTATCCTCCTCGCCCTGACTATTGGTATATAGTATTTGTTAATTTTGATGTGATACACCAATCGAGTACTATTATCAGCTTCAACATTGATTTTGATCCTTATGAACCTGATCCTGACTACATGATATTGCCTTCATTTTCTCTTTTAAATATTTTCTTTATCATTTTCGCAAGTATGATTGGCACAATGATTATTTCAATGATTATTTTAGGAGTTAAAAAAAGACAAAGTGCTTATAAATTGAGTACAAAAACACCATATTCATCTAAACCAAAGATGCAACCCATAAATCCTTATATAAAACCATATAAAGAGCAAAAAGTAAATCAAATCAAAATAACAGAGCGCCCAGATTTAGTCATACCTAAATATTGTCCGTATTGTGGAGCACAAAGAGATACAGATGCAATTTTTTGCCACCAATGTGGGAGTAAATTAGAATAATAAAATTTAAAAAAAATTCAAAAAAATAATAGGAAGAGCAAAAATGGATTTATATGATATTTTTTTTAATATATGTCTAGGATTGTTTATCGGGGGCATTATCTTTTCAATAATTTCGGTGTTTCTTGCACACATGGAAGCCCAATCAGGAGGGGCTGAAGTTGATTCGGACGTCGATATTGACGCAGAAGTAGATGTCGATATCGATGCTGATGTTGATGTAGATATTGATATTGATGCTGATGTCGATGTTGATTTAGATGTAGGGGCGGAATTTGATGTAGATGTGGTAGATATTGATGCAGAAGTGGATGTGGGGGTAGATGTTGATGCAGAAGTGGATGTTGAACTAGACATCGATACAGATGTGGATGCTGACATCGATTCTGATATAGATATGGATACAGATCCCATTGGTACTACTACTACCCCCGCTCCTATAATGTTACTCATTTCAGCGTATCTTTTAGTTTTTGGTATGACAGGCATCCTTTTTAGTAATATACCGATTGATTATCGATTTATCACATTCATAATTACACCAATAATTGCCTTTGTTTCCTCCAAATATCTAAATGTAGCTTGGAAAAAAATTGCAAAATCAAGATATTATAAAATTTCTAGCACTCAAAATCTAATTGGTAAGCAAGCTGAAGTTGTTTTCCCTGTGGATAAAAGGGGAGGTGTGGTAAGGATAAATTCTAACACACCCATGAAATATGAAAAAGTCCATGTAAAACCTGTAAATGATGATCATTACTTTGATAGAGGAACTAAAGTATATATTGTTGATATAAAGGAAGATTTCCTATTAGTTGATACTAAAAAAAAAATAATGAAAAAAAAATAATGAAAAGGAGGTGGTAATTAAAGTGAGTACGAGTGAGAGCGTTTCTGAGGAAAAGAAAAACGATATACTGTACTTTCATGGAAGACATATTTATTCAAAGAAATTTCAAAAATTAATTCGTAAAAAAGCCAGCTTAACTCGTACTATTTTGATTAATACCGCCATTATTGTGATATCTATAATTATTGTCTGGATATGTATAATGCTTACTGGGTAGTGAAATCCATTAATTTAGTATGTTTTCAGCATACTAGTTTGAAATCCAAATCTAAACAAAAAATAATGAAATTGTAAGTTAATTATATATTTGGAGGTTAAAGAGAGAAAAGATGTTATTTCTAGAGTTTTCTGGATTAGTGATTGGTATTGTTGTAACTTGTTGTATAATATTATTTTTATTCATAATATTTCTTGCTGCACGGTACAGGAAATTTAAAACGAACCAATTTGTTATTCATTTACGTAATGGTAAAGTTAAGTCGGCCGGATTGGGAGGCAGTCTTTGGCTTCTACCCTTAATTGATGAATATATTGTAATTCCAACTACTAGCATTCAGACGCTTGTTGAAGCGCACGAACAGGTCGTTTCAAGCGAATATCAGAATATAGAAATTGAGGGTTTGTTGATTTGGAAGGTAATTGACCCTGAAAAGGCTTTTAGTGCAGTCTCATGGAATATGAGAGATGATAATTACGTTGAAAAGATACTTAAAGGCGCTACTGAAGCAATTATTCGTACTACATGTGCCAACATGCCACTAGAGAAGATTATAAGAGAGAGAAGAGAAATAATCGATCATGTTGAGAAAGATTTGCATGAATTAACTGCGGATTGGGGTATAGTAATTGAATCCTTAGAAATAATAGAAGTTATTATTGTAGAAACAGAACTAAAAAAGAATATGGAAGCAACTAAGAAAGCAGAAGAATTTAGAAAAGCGAGGATTGCAAAAGCAGAGGCTGAGAGAGAATCTCGGTTACGTGAATTAGAAGTTTCCAATGAAGTAGGAACTCAAGAGCAAATGGTTGAACGTGAAATTGAATTGAAAAGGAAGGATAAAGAGATTGCAATTGCACAACAAGAGAGAGAACGTAAAAAAATCGAAGCTGATGGTGAAAGAATGAAAAAAGTTATTGAAGCTGAAGCTGATGCATCTGCAATTAAAAAGAGGTTAATAGCACAAGCTGAAGGTGAAGCTGAAAATATTAAACAGCAAATGTTAGCTCAAGCTGAAGGTTTTCAAAAACAAGTAGAAGCCATGAGTGCAGCAGATCAAAGATTCCTAGCAGTGCAATTAACAAATATTTTACCTGAGATATTCAAGAATTTAAACCCTGATAAAATGTTTATAATGGGTAATGGCAATGAAGCTTTCAGCAGTCTTTCAAAAGCAATTTTACCATTCTTACAACTAGTGCCTGAGTATTCCGATAAGATAAAAAATTTCCTTAGCAATGGAAATCTCTCAAACATCAAAGAATTATTAGTTCAGAAATAATATTAATTTTTTTTTTTTATTTAGATTTTATTCTTAATCAATTAAGGTTGAAGTAAAAGTGGTTGATATTAAGGAAATATTGTTAGAAGGGAATAATAGATATCAGTGGAAAATTATACAAGGAACAGAAAAATTAAGAATTGATAGAAAACAAAGTAATCCTCCATTATTTCTAACCTGTATGGATCCTCGCATTGATGTGCATCGAATTTTTCAATTAAATCCTGGAGATGCTTTCATTTTAAGAAATGCAGGGAATGTTTATACTGAAGATGTCCTGCGATCTATTTTAATCGCAGTTCACGAATTTAATATTAAGTACGTTATTGTTTTAGGTCATTTAGATTGTGGTATGCCCAAACTTAATTTAAATAAGCTGAGAAACAAATTATCTAAACCTGTTTTAAAAAAAATATGTCGAAATGGGACAAACATCGAATTAAATCTTCAGAAATTTTTTAAAATATTCATAGATGAACTTAAAAATATAAATAATCAAATTGATTGGCTAAAATCAAAAAAAGAATTTCCTTCATCTCTACAGATTATTGGATTATTATATGATCCCAATTCAGGATGGGTCTTTCATTCACAAGAGTTTGGTAAATATCAATTTATCGAAAATTTCATGCATGATTATAAAAAAATCATTGAAAAAAAAAGAATGGATTTAATTGATTATTTTGAGTCTATTGAAGAAGAAATCATTGGAGAGGATATTGAGGAACCCATAGAAGAATCATCTAAATTTAAAGAAGATCCTTCTCTTAGTCATATTGAATTAGCACAAAAGGAACAGCCCGAGGATAATGTTGAAGAAAAAACAGAGGCTTATCAAACTACTCCATTATCTGTTCCAAAAGTAAAAGTCCCTAAAATCTATATTCCAAATATAAATGTTAAAATCCCAAAAATCTATGGGTTTGGAATAAAAAAGAAAAAGATGATAAATCTAAAGAATTAATTTTGTTTTTTTCTTATTTTCATAAATTTTTACTAAATTATTTGCTTAATTTTAAAGATTAAAAAAATTTTTAATTTAGTAATTATTAGTAAGTTTATTAGATAATTTATTACACGCCTCGGTGGCTTAGCTGGTAGATAAAATAGCATTTAGCTACTTTAGCAACGAGCATTGCCTTGGTAAGGCAAAGGTCGCGGGTTCAAATCCCGCCCGGGGCTTTGATACTATGCCGGTGTGGCTTAGCTGGTTATAGCGCCAGACTCATAATCCTTCTGAAGAATTGGGTCAGACAGATGATCTCTGGAGGTCGTGGGCTCAAACCCCACCACCGGCACTTTTTTCTTATTTATTAGTTTTATTGTACTGATCTTAGAAGTAGATTCTATTTCATTTTTTTTCTTCTTTTTTTAGCGCTTTCTTGAAATTCGAGGTATACTCCTAAAAGATCTAATGTGTCAAAGTACAATACATTAACGATTCCAGTTGTTCCTTCATGCACGATTTCAAATCCCTTATCCAGAAATTGTTCTTTAATTGGTGCTATCTCCTTGACATATATCCCATAATGATGAAGTCCCTCTTTTCCTTCATTGATAAATTCACTGAAAATACAATCTCCTTCAATTAACTGAATTAATTCAATTTGTAGGCCAATACCCTTACTAAGAGCTATAAGATTCCAATATTTTGTATCTTTACCTCGATATTTATATGTACCTCGAAATTTATTCTCAAAATAGGCAAACTTTGGCACTCCTAATCTGGATTCTAAGAGTTTGGCTTGATTTTTAATATCTTTATAGATATATCCTAGTTGAGTAATATTATAATCTCCTAAATTAACATTCAACATATTTAATCAGTTTTTTTTATTATAGTTAATATAATGTGTAGCTTATTAAAGATTCAATAGGATTTTTAATTTGATTTTCAAAAGGAAGTAATAATCCTTTTTTATTCCAATAACTTAATTTAATTGTTATGGAGGGATATAATTCTGAAAGGATTACTTCTGAAGAGATGACAATACTAGATAATAATTCTGAATGGTTAGGTATAGATAAGGCTCAATTAATGGAATGCGCAGGTTACTCATTTGCTATTGAAATTTCCACTAAGTATAATCTGAACTCTTATTCTAAAGTTCTTATTTTTTGTGGTACGGGTAATAATGGAGGAGATGGTTTTGTTGTTGCTCGACATTTAAATTCCTTGGGAATAAAAACAATGGTTATTTTAGTGGGTGATGCTGAGAAAATTAGGACAAAAGAAGCGAGATCAAATTGGAATATTATAAGAAACAATTTAAATCATTTAATAGGAGTTAAACTTATAAAAGATTCAACTGATATTGGAAAAATAGGAGTATTGCTAGATGAGGATAAAAATTTTAAATTAATGGTGGATGGATTATTAGGTACGGGAATTAAAGGAAAAATTAGAGAACCGATTGCAACAGTTATAGATTTTATTAATGAAATTAAGATTCAATATAAAATTCCAGTTGTTTCCATTGATGTACCATCCGGTTTAGATCCAAATACAGGTGAAGTATTAGATAAATCAATTAAGGCAGATTTAGTTATTACTTTTCACAGAATTAAGGAAGGTTTACATCCTAAAACTGAATATATTAATCAATTATTAATAAAGCCAATTGGGATACCTCAAGAAGCTAGCTTATTTATTGGAAGAGGAGATTTATTACCCACCTTAAAAAAAAGAAAGAAAGACGATCATAAGGGACAATTTGGAAGAATCCTAGTAATTGGAGGCTCAAAAAATTATTCTGGAGCTCCTGCATACTCATCACTTACATGTATTAATTTTGGTTGTGATTTAGTCATAACTTATGTTCCTGAAGTTATTGGTGAAGTGATTAGAAGTTATTCTCCAAATTTAATCGTGAGAACTAATCCGGGGGATTGGTTAACAATCGGTTCGCTTGAAGAGTTAAAATCTTTAATAGATTGGTCAAACACACTGATAATAGGTCCAGGTTTAGGTTTGGAAGAAGAAACTGAAAAATTATTGGTACAGGTTCTTGAATATCTAAAAATTAATAAAAAAAAGTACGTGCTTGATGCAGATGCTTTAAAATTAGTAAAGAAACACCTTAATTTGATTAAAAATGAAGATGTTATCCTAACTCCTCATGAAGGAGAATTAAAAATTTTAACTAATATTGATTTACCCCCTTATGATGATATTGAAGAAAGAGGGCATATTATTTTCAAATTAGCAAAAAAGTTAAAAGTTACTCTGTTAGTTAAAGGTCCTTATGATTATATTAGTGATGGCATCAAACTAAAGATAAACAGAACAGGTTGTCCAGAAATGTCAATCGGAGGGACAGGAGATGTTTTAGCAGGACTTTGTGGTTCCTTTTTAGCTACCAATAATTATATTTTTCAGGCTGCTTGCTCTGCAGCATTTTTGAATGGATATATTGGTGAATATTGCAAAAAAAACATAGGACCACGATTTACAGCAATGACTATGATTGAAAATATAAATAATACGATTCTAACATTACAATAATTTTAACTTTTTTAGGGATAAACTTGGGAGAAAATTATGTCCCTTACTTGTAATATTAATTTACTCAAAATAATATCTGAAGATAAAAATTTATTAATTCTTTACCTATTATTATAGTAAAAAGTTATTTTTGTTTTTTTATTGATAA
>JBHLKA010000132.1:0-7432 GCA_048887145.1 Candidatus Hodarchaeota archaeon | reverse complement strand
CACGTTGTCGCGAGTTGAAGGAATGGTTAAATCAACATGACGCTAAGTATATTGAAAGGGATATTAATGACGAGGAATTTGTGCATGAACTTTTACAGGATGATAATTTTATTACAACTTTCTGTGATGCTGATGGATGTATTGTCAATACACCAGTAGTAATTCATAAAGGAAAGTATTGGTTTAAGGAGTTATGGGGCATTTCTGGTCTCAGGGAAAAAGAAGCTAAGGAATTATTTGGAATTAACTAAAACTTTTTTTCTTAATTCTTTTCTATCTAGGTTTTTTCTTTAGGTGATTTAAATTTTTGCTTACTCCATTTGAATGCTAATTTAAAGCTTATTACACTTATTCCAACCTTTAATGAAGCTTTAGGTCCTAATGTTTTATAGGTGGCTCTAAATAAAAATCCAAGCAAAACGTTTCCGATGATTATAGCAATCCAAATTGTTAGGGTAGCATTTAATTGTTTATAAAAAAGAAAAAATAATAGATTATGTGCCAAATAAATAGTAAACGAATAATACGAATAAAAAAAGAAGAACCTATAACTTTTTTTAGTTTTAACTTTTTCTAACATTTCAATTGCCATAAGCCCTGATAATGTTGCCAATATTATCCCTAATGAATAAAAAACAGATGAAATTGTGTTCTTTCCTAAAAACTGAGGAAATTGAAATAGAATACCAAAAATCGTTATGATAATTCCTGCTAAAAACGTATGGAATAAGAAATTTTTTTTAAATAGAAATTTCCTTTTATACTCGTCATCAATAACATTGATATCAAAAATAATATCTCCTATTGCAGATCCTAAGATAAAGATTCCAAAATATGTTAAAATAATATATTGATCCGAAGGATTAAATAATAAATGATAAAAAATCCCAAATAAAGTAAATTCCCCCTTATATGGTAATAATACTCCCAGTAGTATGTGATTTGCTAATATAAATGAAACTCCTAAAATTATTCTAAAAAATTTTGAAGTTTTCAAAAATGGCCATACTAAAATGAGTGAAATTCCAATTGTTTGTAAAACACTCCAACTCCAAATATCATAAATATTACCCCCATACATCGTTGCAGCAAAAATATTAAAAATTATTCCTATAATCAGTATAAACATAGCTCTAATGAAATATACATTTTTTATAATTTTAAAGTTAAATTTATTTGATACTTTTAATTTGGCTTGACTATTTTTATAGGCTAAAGCAGCACTAATTCCTGAAACTAAGAGGAATCCATTAGCACCCATAGGTTGAAGAAAGGCAAATAACCAATTTACTAACCAAGCATCTTCAGGTCTTAGCCACCAAAAAATAATATGGCCATATATCATAATCCACATACAAATTCCACGAATAGTATCAATACTTTTTATTCTTTTCATAGAAATATTACAAATGATATTTTTTACTTAAAGTATACTTTTTTGTATAATTAAGGTTTTTTCTTATTTATATAATGTAGGAAAGATCAGAAGTTGAATAAAAACCAGAAATAATTATTTAGCTTTTTTCTTATTAATCTTAATCCCTCTTCGTTAATTCTCGTCTATCTAGCTTTTTCTTTGTCTGATTTAAATTTTAGCTTACTCCATTTGAATGCTAATTTCAAGCTTATTACACTTATTCCAACCTTTAATGAAGCTTTAGGTCCTAATGTTTTATAGGTGGCTCTAAATAAAAATCCAAGCAAAACGTTTCCGATGATTATAGCAATCCAAATTGTAATAAAATTAAATCGTTCAGGAAATAGAAAATATAAAAAAGGATGTGATAAATAAATTGTAAAAGAATAATATGAGTAATAGAATAAATATTTATAACTTCTTTTAGTTTTAACTTTTTCTAATACCTCAACTGCCATAAATCCCGATAATGTTACTAAAATTATGCCTACCGAATAACAAATAGATGATATTGAGTTAAATTCCCAAAAATTTGGAAATTGAAATAAAATACCAAAAGTCATTATAGAAATTCCTATTAAAAAAACATGAATTAAGAATTTATTTTTAAATAGAGCTTTCCTTTTATTTTGATCATCAATAACATTTATATCGAAAATAATATCTCCTATTACAGTTCCTATAATAAAGATTCCAAAATATATTAAAATAACATAATTACTCATATCATTAAAGATTAGATGATATAAAACTCCAAGTGTATTAAATTGCCCTTTAAAGGGTGTTAATAATCCTAATAGTAATTGATTTGCTAATATAACTAAAATTCCTATTATTATTCTTAATACTTTAGAAGTATTCAAAAGTGGCCATGATAATATCAATGAAAATCCAATAGTTTGTAAAACTAACCAACTCCAAATATCTGTAAGACTATTTCCCCATGCTAAAGCATTAAACATATTAAAAATAAATCCTATGCCCAATATAAAAAATGCCCTTAAAAAGTATACATTTCTTACCATTCTCATATTAATTTTATTTAATACTCTTAATTTGGTTTGATTATTTCTATAAGCTAAAGCAGCACTAATTCCTGAAATTAAAAGGAATCCAGTAGCACCAATTGGTTTAAGAAAGGCATATAACCAATCTCGTAACCAAACATCTTCAGGTCTTAACCACCACCATACTATATGCCCATATATCATAATCCACATGCTAATTCCGCGGACAGTATCAATACTGTTTATTCTTTTCATGACTTGATTACGAGATATATTTAATATTTTAAATAAACCTTTTAGGATAATTTAAAGTTTTGCATACATTTGAATATTTAAAAATAACTCAAAATTCGAATAAAAAGGAAGAAAATCGAGTAAGATTTAATCTAAAAACCATACCTATATTAGAATTTTTTAAATTCTGATAATCTTTTTATAACTTTTCTGATTGTTCTTAGACCTTCTTCATCCTTTTCAATACCTTCTTTACCTGAATCCCTAGTCCATAAAGTAGCACCCAAATTTGCTCCAAAAGCCCCACCTGATACCGAAAGAATATGATTTTGTTGAAAAAAGTCTAAAATACTTCTAATTGCGATCTCTTGTCCACCGCATCGATCTCCTCCAACAGCTAAGGCCATTCCAATCTTATTTTTAAAAACATCTGGATTTTTTGCTACTAATGCTCGACAACGATCTATCACAGTTTTTAATTGGCCAGATAAATTTCCTTGAAAAACAGGAGTACCAAAAAGTAGGAACTTCGCGCGTTCCAATTTAGGATATAATTCTTGTAGATCATCCTTTTGAACACACCCTTTTTTCTCACGTATACAATAATCACAATGAATACAAAATCTAATATTCTTATTTCTGACGGTCCAAAATTCAGTCTCAAAATTAAATTTATCTGCTGCATAATTTAAAGCATATTGAACAGCAAATTCAGTACCTTGCTTTCTGGGACTTCCACATATTCCTAATAGAAGAGTCTTATTTTCTTCCATAATAATATTACTATATTTATTTCTTATTTATAAATACTAATTATTTCTAAAAAATATTTTAAATTCTTCAAGACTACCACTTTCAATGGATTCAAGCAAAACAAGTTTAGCAAGAATCAAAATTAAATTTCCACAAGAATTGTGGATCTCAGACATTTTCAATAATTTTAAGGACGTTAGAATGGAAATTGAATATTTTTTGCCATATGATCTTGAAAAATCAATCGGAAATGCAATTATTGAGATCATGCATTATAATATAGACTCCCTTATCGAAAAAGTTAAAACACATGCATCAGTTTTCGAATTTGGTATTTTAGAAAAGCAAGAAACCAAAGTTAGAATTAATGTAAAAACAAAAGATCCTTACTTATTGTATGCTGTAATTCAATGTGGTGTACTAGTTAATTTTCCAGTTAGAGTTAAGGAAGGATATGCTTATTGGAGGTTAATTTCAAGCAGAGAGAGAATTGATAAACTTTTAACGCTCTTTGAAAAAAAAAACATTTCTTATGAATTATTGAGAATAGGAAAAGCCCCTTATAATCTTAATGATGATAGACATAAACTAAGTTTAGAAGAATCTAAAGTCTTAGACGAGGCTATAAATTCAGGATTTTTTGAAATTCCTCGAAAAATTTCCTTGGAAGAATTAGCAAATAAATTGGGAAAATCAAAATCTGCTTTATCAGTTATGCTAAGAAAAATCATTAAAAAAAAGGTTATGCTTGAACTATAAAAATAAAAAAAAATATAAAAAAAATTATATCCATTCTTCTTTTAAAATATTCCCTTGGATACCTACGACTACATATTTGATAGGAACTTTTCGACTTGCTCTTTTAGCACCTTCTTGAGCTAAAGCTAATAAGCCTGAACAGCAAGGAACTTCCATAATAGCAACGGTAAGGGTGTTAATTTTAGCATCATCAATCAACGATTTAATCTTTTCAATGTAAATTTCTTTTCCTTGATCAAGTTTAGGACATGCAATCGCAATCGATTTTTGCTTTAAGAAATCTCTATGAAAATCACCATAAGAAAAGCCTACACAATCCGCTGATAATAACACATCTGCCCCTTGGTAATATGGCGCTCGTGGATTGATTAAATGCATTTGAACAGGCCATTGCCGTAGAGCTGAAGAAATCTTTCCTGATACTTCTGTGGTGGTTTCTGGCTCATTAAATATCATTGTTTGAGCTGAAGGACAACCACATTGATGAGCATGTTCTGCAACAATTTTTTTCACTTGGTCTGTTTGAATTTGTTCATTATATTTCATAGCCTCTAAATGTTTCTCAACAGCCTCTTCATCAAACTCTAGAGCTTCTCGTTCGATTATTTCAAGTGCGCCCTCAGGACAACCAGAAATGCATGCACCGAGACCATCGCAAAAAATTTCATTTATAACCCTAGCTTTTCCATCAATTACTTGTAAGGCTCCCTCTGCACAATCTACAACGCAATTTCCGCATCCTGTACAAAGATCCTCATCGATCTTGATAATTTTTCGATTTATTGACTTATATTGTTTTATTTCAGTCATGTTTAAAAAAAATGGAAGTGATTATATATTTTTAATTTCGAACATGTTCAAATAAAAATTTGAGATAGGTTCAGGAAAAGTACAAACATTTTCAAGAGAGATATTAGTTTTTTTTGATCAACAAATAATGTATCTTTAAAAAAAAGTTATTTTATCCTATTTTTTTTGCGTCTTATTAACAGGAGGGTTGCTACGCCAATCACTGCCCCTCCGCTAGTAACAGAAATTAAAATGATCAATTCGAACGAAATTTCTCCGTTTCCTCTTAGAGGAAGAGGACATTTCATTAATGGAAAGTTATCTTGACTTCCTGCTACTCCAGCAATAATATATGGAATATCACCAATTCCATCATTATCCTCATCTTGTCCTGGATAATCGGACCAGTAATTCCCCTTAGTACCATTATCCCAATAATTATTAGAACCACTATCCAAAGCATTGAGTCCATTGTCAATAAAACAATTACGATATATTATATTATTTTCACCAATCAAAGCTAATCCTTTCTCGACGTTATTGGATACAATGTTATCCAAAAAGCTATTATTATCACAAAACCAATTTTCGATCCCATGCCTGTTATTGTTTTTTACAACATTAGTTGAAATCTCATTGTTATTACTCTCTGTCAAAAATATCCCATTATTATTGTTGTTTAGGTTATTCATTGAAATTTTGTTGTTATGACTAGAATCCAAAAATATCCCATCTTCAAAATTATTATCCATTATATTTCTAGCAATGGTGTTATTATTACAATAGTATAATGAAATTCCATCACTAGCTCTCAATATATATAAATTTGATATGGTTGAATCATTAACATTGAGCAATATAACTTGCCCTGCATTCGTAAAATCGTCAGATCCTAAAAAGACTTCATCACTGTAATAATATAGAGGTTTACCATTCACAAGATTCGTTGTATCTATATCATGAGAACGTAATTGGTCAAGATGGCTGCCAACTCGGAATTTTAATCCACAGTCATTCATGATATTTCCCGAGAGAGTATTCTTACTATAGCCTGAAATGTATATTCCATATTGGTTATTATTTAAAAAGTTTCCCGAAATGGTGTTATTATTGCTGTCCCATAAATATATTCCAATTCCATATTGGTTATTATTTATAAGGTTTCCCGAAATGGCATTATTATTGCAATCCCATAAGAATATTCCAATATCATTATTATATGAACAATCGTTATCTACTATTTGTGCATTGGATACATCATATAATTTTATTCCCGCGTGGGTAGAACATATCATCCCATCGCAAAAACTACTAGCATTATAGAACTTACAATGTTTAATTTGAAAAAATACATCGGAATTTCCAATCAAGATGCAACTTCCCCTACCTTCCCCATCTATTTCTAAATCTTCTATGACATAAGGATCGGAATAAGAACCTGAGCCAGTACATATTCCCCTATCCCTCGCTTCAGTCCAATTATTAATAATATGAATTTTTCCCGATACTACAGAGAGTTTCAAATTTTCATTATCTATAAAATTACTATCAGTAAATTCTGAAATTTTAAAATTGAGATTAGTGGTAATTATTTGTGAGAAAGCGAAAAGGATTACTAATGTCATTAAAAATATAATACTTGTTTTGGATTTTTTTTTCATTTTTTCTCTAAGTAATTCTTTTATTTCCTACTTTTTAATACTATTCTTAGCGTGTTCTGTTCAAAAATTTGAACACTAATTTCTACTATCTTCAAAATTCCATTAGAACCATCAGGGGCTGTATCAAAATAAAAAAAAGAATTTTAAGGATAGTAGGTATCTATTGGGCAAGATATGCCCCCCATATTCCTATACCATAATGTAAATAGCTAAATGTTTAAATTTATATTAAATTTTTTAAGATCTTTGATTAGTTTTTCCGTATAATAAAAGTGAATCCCATTAAAACCAAGAGACCTTGCCAGTTGAACGTTTTTTTTCTCATCATCAATTAAAATTGCCTCTTCTGGTTTGCAATCAATATGTTTTATTAATTCCTTATAAAACTCAAGATCATCTTTATTTGTATGATAATCATAACTAAACACAGCATCATTAAAGTATTTTAAAAATTGGCATTTTTTATTAAGGTATTCCACTCTTTCTCTAATATTACCACTAAATACCACTAATCTATAATTCTTTCTCAATTCCTTTATTATCTTTTCTATCCCATAATGTAAACAATAAGATCCAAACCAAATATATCTAATGTGATCTTTTTCTTTATTTTGGATATTCATTTTCAAAAATAATCTTTCTTCAAATTCCTCTATTGTAATTAAACCCTTTCTTATTAAATTTCCTTCAGAATTTGGTATATCACAGAATATATCTATTAAAAGATTTAGATTTTCAATATCATATATTTCTTTAATTTTTTCAATCGCTAAATAAGTTCCTGGGGTAAAATATACACCCCCTAAATCAAA
>JBHLKA010000131.1:0-7432 GCA_048887145.1 Candidatus Hodarchaeota archaeon | reverse complement strand
CCTTTATTAATATTCTTTCCAAGAGTATTTGAATCTTTTATAATACTTGTACATGCTTTTGCTATAGCGTTGTGATCCGTCTCAATGATAGTCTGACCAATAATAACTTCACCGTTCAAATCTGCAGCAATTAATCCTTCACACTCAGGTATAATATCCATCAATTCTGCTAATTTCTGTTCAATTACTTTTTTGTCCATATATATTCAACTTTTATTCCTTTTTAATAATTATAAAATTAGTTATGCCTTTCTAAATTGAGTGGAGAATTTTTCTTAAATATATATATAATTCAAAGAAATTTAAATTTATCAAATATATAAAAAAGAGAAAAAGAACTAACAATTCATTAATAATTTCGTTAGCTATAAAGAAATTAAAATTAAAAAAAAAACTCCAGAGATTATTTCAATATGATTAGAATTAAATTGCTCTCTAAAGCGACCATAGTCTCACCCTTGGATGTCTCTAATCTTATAAACTTTAGAGAACCTTCCTTTAAAGCATCAACCACTTGTTTTCCCTTTCCAATCAAGGATGTTACATAAGCTGCTACCTCTTCAGTTATATTAATATCCAAATTTGAATCTATGGGCAAACCTGTTGAGTCACAGATGATAACTCCTCTAATACCTTCTCGCTCCTCAAACCTTCGAATTATAGCTTTAACTTCGCTTCTATTAATCAAATTAATCTACACTCAATTAATTCTAATTGAAAACTGATTTTTAATAATATAATATATTATGTACTTAAAAAATTATCATCTTATTTATTAAAGAAATAATTAAAAAAAATTTGTAAAGGAACTAAAGAAAATAATTCTTAAACATATTCATCTTGCGTTCATCTTTTATTGATGTTATACCCATATGGCCCGGAAAAATTAAAAAGTTATCTGTGAGCGCTTTATTATACATTATTTTATTTTTAATACTTTCAAATAACTGATTAGGGTCACCTCCATGGATATCAGACCTACCAATGCTTCTTCGAAATATTAAATCACCAGAAAAGATTATTCCGTCTATTTTTGATTCCTCGTAAGTTTTTACATCCTTAGAATAGAAACATAGAGATCCAGGAGAATGCCCTGGTGTTTCTAATATATGAAGATTTATTTCTCCTATTTTTATAGTATCTCCCTCAACTAGCCATTTATCTGCTTCTCTTTGAGTAAATATTCTTGAATCAAATTCCTTTTTATTATACATTAGTGGAATTTTAAAATGGTGTAATATTTTACCGAGTTTTAATGTGTGGTCAAAATGACAGTGTGTAAGCAATACAGCGATAGGTTCTGCATTGAAATTCTCAATGGTTTCAATAATTTTATCACCATCGCCCCCAGGATCAATGATAACTACCTCATTTGTATTATCTGAGCCAAAAATATAGCAATTAGTCGATAAAGGGCCAACTACAAGTTTCTTAAATATCATTATTCTATGTTAAATACAGATGGATTCTTTTAATTTTTTTAAATGAAAAAATAAAGGAAGTTAAAAAAATAATGTCAAAGTATTTGACTGGATAGATACGTTTCAGTGCTATTTGGTATTTATCAATTTATTAATTTCAACCAATCTATTGTACACATCTAAACCTTTTTCAGTTAGCTTTACATATTTCTTTTTATTATTTTGCTCAATTTCAATTAAGCCTTTATTGATTAGATCATCTTTAACGCGGAAAAAAGAATTATAATAGCTAAATTTATTCAATTCATTATAAAAGGTGTGTTTATCAACCCTAAAATTCTTAAATTGAGTTAGCACCGCCAAGGTGTCTCTAAAACCTTTTTTCTTCAAAAAACTAATAAGATCATCAATAGCCATATATCCCTTACCTAAATATTTAATTAAATAGTAGATACAGATTTTACTAAATTGTAATTATGAAAAATTATTAAAGTTAAAAAAGGTTATGAAAATAATTTATAATCTTATAGCGAAAAATTGCCACCTTATTGACGTTTTATAAAAACATGCTAGCACCATAAAAAGATAAAAGAATAATTCCCCATTTTATTTCATTAAATTAAAATAGTATTAAAACCGAATTTAATCGAAATGGATTTGAAACGCTATTTTGAAATTGTTATGGGTACAGAGCCTATAATTTTGTCTTGTGCTCATGGAGGTTTTAAAAAACCAAAACGAATACCAGATAAATTAATGGGACCTCAGATTCCTGATGAAAACACATATTTTATAGCAAAACAAATAATCCATGAATTAAAAAAACAAAATATTTGTATTTTTTATATTTTTAATAAAATACACAGAAGTAAAATTGATTTAAATCGCTCTGCTCGTTCTGAAATGGCATTTAATCAATCTTCTAATGAAGCTCGCAATATTCATCACGCATATCATGAGCAATTAATCAAATTTACCCAAATGTGTGTGTCTATTTATGATCGATGTCTGATTATTGACTTTCATGGTTTTTCAAAACCAGAAAAAGATTATCCAGACATTGTTTTTGGTCATCTTTATGGAAATACCTTATCATTGTTTCAAGATTCGGATAAAGAAGGTTTTGATAAATATTGGGGTTTTTTCCATTTGGATCAAGAAATTTCAAGAAACTTTTCACTTGATAATGGTTTGGATTTAACAAATTATAACTTATCCTACTCTGGTGGACATATTACTCAACAATTTTACAATAAAGAGAAAATTAACGCTATTCAAATTGAAGTATCTAAAGAAATTAGAGTGAATTCTGAGAGAAGAAAAGTTTTTATAAATATCTTTATTAAAGCGATACTTCAAACTTTGAGTGATTATTAAGAGATTTTTTAACAAAAATTTAATTAAAAATTTAAAAATTTAATTAAAAAAGCACCAATTTTCATTATTTATTCTAAACATTTTTCAATAATTGACCATAAATATTAAATATAATTTTTTATAGATTGAACATTGTTCAGTATTAATAATCAAAAATGAGATTTTTGTTCAAAATTATAGTTGAGATTTTATTTTTTTGTCGAATTAAATTTTATATTTATATTTTACGTTAAATGGGGAATTTAATGGGAATGTTTAAATAAGAAAATATGATATTATAATTATATTAAAGAAAAAATAAAATAAAAAACGTTTAATGAATGTGCAAAAAATGAAAAAATGTTTAATTTGTGGTAAAGAATACGCTGATGGGTCATATCACACCATTCATTGTGGTGTAGTATATAGAAATGATAGAAAAAGTTATGATTGGAATTGTAATAAAGCAATAAAATTAAAACTTCATGAAATTGAAGAAAAAATTATTGCAAGCTTTATTAATAATAAACCAAGTTCATTATTGATATATGAATAAATCTTAACAGGATTTTTTCTAAGATCTAATTCTTAATTTTAGTTGTTAAAAAATTTATTGGTTAATCTAATTAATATGTTCATATTTTGATTCCAGTAATTAAAAACATTCATCAAATAATTACTTAAATCTTTAATCAAACCAAATATTAGATTCCATAATAGGATACACAATATCTTTATAGGAAAATAGGAATTTAAGAGAGATTTTATGAGAATAGGAGGATTTATTGATATCTCTACAAAGGATATTCCAGAGCGCACCTCCATGGTAATTTTTACAGTTGGATGTAATTTAAAATGTGAATTTTGCCATAATAAATATCTATTAAATCCTAATGTAGGTAAAGATATGGAAGTTAGTGAAATAATAGAACGAGTTAAGAGTAATTTATTAGTGAGTGGAGTAAGTATTACTGGAGGCGAACCAACCCTTCAAAAAGATTTAATTGATCTTTGTAAGGAAATTCAAAAAATTGGTAAATACATTAATATAGACACAAATGGGACAAATCCAGTTCTAATCTCAAAATTACTCCCATATATCAGTAGAGTTTCTTTGGACTTGAAAGGACCATTAAAGAAAAGTAAATTAGAAAAAATTACTCATAGTAATATTTACCCTGAATATATTATTGCCACGTTTCACATCATTAATGATCGTGATAATATTGATTTTGAAATAAGAACAACATACGTGGAAAAATTAATGAAAACAGAAGATATTCACAAAATTATTACCTTCCTTAAGAAAAATAAATTTAGAGGTACATTTGTCTTACAACAATATCAATATTCTGATGGTGTCGGGGAAAAATACAAGGAAATATATCACATGCCGGAACACGTAACTTTACTACAAATAATTAGGAAATATAGAAAAAAGGATTTACCTTTCGATGTTTTCATAAGAGATAACGTAGTTGGATATAAAAATATTAATGAAATCGAGGATTTTTGGAATTAAGTAATTAAAAAAAAAAATTGATCACATAAATTTTTGAAGTTAAATATCAATCTCTTTGCCTTGATCTTCTAACTCTTCCTTTTCATGTGAAATTTTTGTCAAATTTTCTATAAAAACTAATATAAATCGCTTTCCAAGAACTTGAAGCCCTTTCTTTATAAAATCGTCTTTTTCAATTTGTTTACCTAAATATTGATACATAATTTCTTCAATTTCCTCAATATCTGAACCTGAAAGATTTTTTCTAAGAAATTCTTCAAGATTGTCTATATGATCTATGAAATTTTCTATTTTTTCTGAATATTCTCTTAATAATTCAGTGACTGTTTTTAATGGATACAATTTATTACCAAGATCTCTTAAAATTTCATTTACCATCCATTCTCTATTCCCCATGACTCTAAGATAAATTTTATTCTTATAATCTTCAAATTTTTGAATAGTAGCAGTTAATCCAATTTCTTGCCTTTCGAATTTATCTTCTGCGAAAAATCTTAGAGAGATTAATTGGGATTCTGGTTTTTCTATTTCTTCAGTGTCGATTGGTTTTTTGAGAAATTCAAAGTTATTCTTTTCTAAAATTGATATAAATTGTATTTTTAAATCTTCAATTGCATTATCACTTTCAATTTCAATATCTTTTTTGACCATTGGGGCTACTTGTTCTTCAAAGTATTCATCAGAAACCATTTTTGGAATTAAATATCTACAAAACTCTCTAGTAGAATCAATTTCCAATTTCTTGAGTATCATTTGGTATATTTCTTCTATTGAATTATAAACTTCACTCTCATTAAATTGCACGCCTAATTTTGTGGTTAATAATGGAGGGATATCATTTGGATTAATGAAAATTGGAACTATTTTCTTATCTAATTTTAACGCTGAACGCCATTCCATTTTAACAGGTTCCGAATAGAGAGAAGTTTGTGTACAAAATAGAAGAAATACAGAGCAGAGTTTTAAGTTATCATCCATATATTCATAAATATCATCATGCATATCGGATTCCCAATAAAGTATATCATCAATCTCGGGATATTGGACTAAAATATCGGTAATTAATGGGATTTGAAATAGATCTGAATCTTTTGTAGCATAACTTATAAAAATTAAGTTTTTTCCTTCAGCGAGTTCCGGCGAGATTAATCCCTTTTTCTTTTTTAGTTTAACCCATTCTGTCCTCCTTTTCTTTTTTCTTCTATGCTGTGTATAGACAATGGTACTCACAACGCCTAAAGCGAGAGCTATCACCCCAATAATAATATATAAGAGATAGTCTTCCACACCCGGTACATCTTTATAAACTTCTAAATACACAACGGTTTCCTTACCAACCGAATCGATAATATAAAAGCTAATTGTTACTGTTCCTTCTCCTAACTCATCCCAGAGTGTTTGATTAATTGTCACTACATTACCGGTAAATGGTATTTTTGTTACTCCCCCATCCAAACTATAATAACTTTCTGTTATATTAGAAGCATCTTGGATATTAAGTGTGATTGTTGGAGCTTCACTTCCAAACGTAGTCGTTTCCATTGGCTCTATTGTAACTTGCGGAGCTTCAGTGTCTTTTATCACATGAACATATCTCCTATAAATTTCTCCTGAAGTCTCATTAGCATAAAATGTTATTTTGACAACTCCGTCAGATAAGGCCATCCAAGCTGTTTGGTCTATAGTTGCATTACTCGTTATAGAATATTTTTCTGATCCCGAATTTAAGGTATACCATATTTTATCTACTGTATCTAAAATCTCAATATTAAAAGCTGGGGACAAATCAGCAAATGCATTATTTTCATTAGGAGAATTTATTGTAAAGCGAACATTAATTCCCCAATCAGGAGTTTGTAGACCCCCCGTTGCAAGACTATCATAATAGATTAAATTATTATTTGGAATAACTACTTTAGTCCCATCTGATCGCCATTGACACATTATCATTGACGCAAAACCTAAAGCATTGTAAGGTGCATGAGAAGAAGTAAAAGCCAATGTACCACAAATTGTAGGATATGTATTTGAAACATTAATTTTTTCTAAACTATTAACAATGTTGGAAGGATTGAGTGATTGAGAATCTAGAGTTGCATTTTCTATTATATAAATTGAATCATAGAAACCTATACTCCACCATGTAGGTTCATGGCCATATACACTTACAAATTCATTCCAAAATGGTATTGTTCGTGCAGTTCTTGAAATATTATAGGTAGCTCGGACATTAATTTCATATTCACATTTTCCATTTGTATCTTCCCAATAAGTATCCATTGTAGAATTTCTAAAAGTGTTCATCACTAAACATCTAGGTTTAATTTCCCCATATGCTTGGCTTATTAGCTTAATATTACTTGAATGGCCAAATACATAAGCAAATTGAGTTCCGGCATTATCTATTTCTTTCCAGTAATTTTCAAATTCTGTCTTAGTAGTACTTGAATCAAATATGATTTCTTTAATAATATCATATCCATAGGTAGGATAAAGATCCTTTATGATCTCTGCATATATTTTTGTCATATATCTCTCTTCATATATTAAAGCGATCTTATTGATCGGCCTGCTCAAAAATCCATTTAAATACCCCATTAGATAAAGCTGAAATGTTATTACATCTGAGCCTATATCATCTTGCGATAATTGAAAAAGATACTTATAGCGAGGATAATTATCCTGAACATTTTGAGTTAAATTGGTATAACCACCCGTATTCAAATTAATAAATGGAATTTGAGCATCCATGATCGGTTCTAGATATGCAGATACAGCATCATATACAGTTCCCCCGATAATAAAATCAGGATTATAATTCGAAATTAAATTATTTGCAGCGTTAACTCCTTTAGTTATATTAAGATTAGCTTCATACTCATAAGTGTTCTTTGAAGTTAGTCCTATATAGAATATAGAACCATTAATTAAAATTCCACCAGCTTCATTAATTTCTTTTGCTGCTAAACTAGCACCTTTCCAAGCATGCTCTCCAGTAATATCATTAAAATCAGCAAGTAATCCAACCTTAATCGTTTGATTCAAGGGTACGTATCCCTCAACACCAGGAACTTCATAAAGTTTCACAATAGGGGAATTATCTTGAGCGCCTGAACCACCTGGGATAAGATAA
>JBHLKA010000130.1:0-7602 GCA_048887145.1 Candidatus Hodarchaeota archaeon | reverse complement strand
GAGGAATAATTTAAAGAAATTAAAGAGTATTACATATCATCAAGTATAATTTCTTTTCCCAATTCTGTTGAATTGATTGCAGCTAGGTTAAATTTCAAAATCTTTCTTGCATATTCTCCAGATAAATTTGGTTCTTTATATCCTTTCACAGCTTCAATAAAATGGTGAGTTGCATTTATAAAACTAAATTTCCAATCATTATCAAAGTCTTTATAGGTTTCTACTTCACCATCTCTTATTATACTAATAGGAGGAAAAATTTCTGAATCAGTCATAATGTTTCCTATTGAGGTTCCTTGATTAATACGCATGATTCCTCTGCTTGCTATTATTTCTATAAATTCATCAGTGGGATAATACTTTGAGGGGATTTTTAGATCTGGCATTAAAGTGAATTCCATATGACCATATTGAGGGACAAGGTGTTCTATACTTTGTTTATATTTAAAGATAACATATGCAGGAGCATCCCTACCTTGATATGTGTCTGTCCATGCAAAGACTTTCTCAATCTCTTCATTAAACAACCAATGGGCAAGAACAAACGCATGCCATCCATTATCAAGTAATACTGGAGATCCTTTTTGAGCCCCACCAACCTTTTCAGGGTTTTTTCTCCAAACTTCAGCGCTTTCTGGAGTTTTCCAACCTCCTTTTGCACCCAAAGCAACTTTAATTCGTATAGATGAGGGGTCTCCAATATAATCTTGATCTAGTAATTCTTTTGCTTTTCTAATATGCGGAGCAAAAATAAAATTCTCATAAACGGATAAGACAGATCCAAATTCTTTACATACTTCAATCATCGAGTCAGCTTCCGTTAGAGTCAACGCCATAGGTTTTTGAACAGATATACCTTTAACACCACTTTTAGCGGCTGCGATTGTGACCTCAGCATGCAAATGATGGGGAAGAAGAATTTCGACAATATCTAAATCTTCTTTTTTTAACATTTCTCTGTAATCTGAGTATAGAATAATATCTTTATTCAAGTTAAATTTTTTAGTTTTATTCTTAGCTTTTTCTAATGTTCTATTGCATAATGAAATAATTTCAATTTCATTGTTATTTAAATATCCAAGAACATTTAAATCAAAAACAACCCCTGTTCCTATAAAACCTACTTTAAGCATTACGAGTATTAAAGTAGTTTATCAAATTTATATGAATCCAAAAAATTTCTGAATCATTTTAAATGAAATTTTTAAGAGATATTAAAATAGTAAAATTATTACTGTTAAAGTTAGTTTTTCTAATGAAATTAGCTAAAGAATTTAGTCCAAATAAAGCCTACGAAAGAGCCCTATATTTAGGGTGTGGATATACTTACGAAGATTTATTAAAACCTAGAATTGCAATAGTTAATTCCTGGAATGAGATAAATCCAGGTCATATTCATTTGTGTAAACTTGCTGAATTAGTCAAAGAAGGAATTAAAGAAAAAGGTGGAACTCCTATGGAATTCAATACAATTGCGATTTGTGATGGTATTGCAAATTCAGGTAATTTTTCTAAATATGTTTTGCCTACAAGAGAAATTATTGCTGCGTCAATTGAATGTACAATAAAAGCTTATAATTTCGATGGAATGGTAATGCTATGTTCATGTGATAAAATTATCCCGGGAATGCTATTAGCTGCTGCCAGATGTAACATACCAACAATTTTTTTAACAGGAGGAACAATGAAACCTAAATATTTCGAAGATGGACCTTTGAAAGGTAAAACTTATGTCACTTGCGATATAAAAGAAGCTATTGGAAAATTTAAAGCAGGATATATCTCTGAAGAGGAATTTTTCCTAATAGAATCTCAAACTTGCTGTTCCCCAGGAGCTTGTAATATGATGGGGACAGCAAATACTATGGCATGTATAGTTGAAGTTATGGGGCTTTCATTACCAGGTTGTGCAACTTTAAGTGCTATTGGAAAAGAACGTGAAAACTTGAGTAAAGAAACAGGAAGAGTCATTATGCAATTGATTGAAAAAAAGATCAAGGCATTAGATTTAATAAATAATAAAGCAATAGCGAACGCATGTAAAGTAGCTGTTTCATTTGGCGGTTCTACTAATATGGTATTACATATGTGCGCATTATCTCATGAAATAGGGGGAAATTTAAATCATTTTGATTTTGATGATTTTAGTAAGTCAACTCCATTATTAGTAAAACTTAAGCCTGCTTCAGAATATAATCTATCAGAATTTCATGAAGCAGGAGGGATAAGGGTCTTAATGAAGAAGTTATTAAAATATTTGGATTCATCCACTAAAAATGTTTTAGGATTAACTTTAAAAGAATCTCTCCAAAATATTGAATATGAGGATTTTCATATTATCCGTAATATTAATGATCCCATTGAAGAGGAAGGAGGAATAGTTGTTCTAACGGGAAATTTAGCACCAGAGGGCGCTATAGTAAAACAAAGTGCAGTTAATCCTAAAATGCTACATCATAAAGGTTCCGCTAAGGTTTTCGAGAGTGAAGAAGAGATTAGAGACGCATTATTATCAAATAAAATTGAAGAAAGTGATGTTTTAGTAATAAGATATGAAGGTCCAAAAGGATCACCAGGGATGAGAGAATTATCAATACCAGCAGCAATATTAATTGGAATGGGATTTGGTGATTCAGTAGCAATGATCACAGATGGTCGCTTTTCAGGAGCAACAAGAGGACCATGCATAGGACATGTATGTCCTGAAGCTTTCGAGGGAGGACCAATTGCGGTGGTTAAGGAAGGAGATCTTATTGAAATTGATATTAAAAATCGAAAATTAAACTTATTAATTTCTGATAAGGAATTAAGTGATAGATTAAAAAATTGGACACACCCAGACCCAAAAATTAAGAAGGGTTATTTAAATCTTTATAGAAAGATTGTAAGCTCTGCTAAGTATGGAGCATATATAGAATAATCTTAGCTTTTTAATACAGATGATTGATGAAAAACGAATAAAAGAAATTTTAGAACTATTTTCATTTCCGAGGTTATGTGGTACTAATGGAGAAAAGAAAGCATTTAATTTAGCATTAGAAAAGATAAAAAATTTTAATTTAAAATTTGATATCCAAGAGTTTACTTTCAGTACATATTTTTGCAAATATTATCCCAAAATTTTGATTTCAATATGTTATTTCCTACTTTTCTCATTTTATATTAATATATCAGCCATAATATTTCCAATTTTATTTCTAATTAGCTGTGTAATTTTAATAATAAATATAATTCTCGTACAATGGCCTGAAAAGATTAAATTAGGAAGAAAATTGAAATCTCAAAATTTAATCATTAATTTACCATATCAAGTATCAGATAATAAGAGTGAAATTTCTAAAAGGAACATTCTTCTTTTCTGCCATTTAGATTCAAAGAGTCAAAAAATATCTATCCTAGCTCGTATTAGAGCTGCTAGAGCATGGATTTTTTCATCAATCGCTTTACTTATTATTATAATTCTTAAAAATTATTTTTTAATTCAAATTTCTTTAATATTATTCGTTATTGGAGCTATACCTTTAGCAGTTAGCTCTCTAGCAACAATCTTAATCATTTATAATACTACTGGAAATAAATCGAGGGGGGCAATTGATAATGCATCTGGGATTAGTTGCGTTATGGAACTCTTAAACCATTACTTAGATCCTAAATTAAGGTTTATAAACACTAATTTATGCTTTATATTTACCGGAGCTGAAGAATGTGGAACAATGGGAATTCGGCATTTTTTTCAAAAAATTAAAGAAATTGACAGAGATAATACGATTATTTTAAATTTTGACTCTATAGCTAGAAGTATATATATTTTTCCAGGAAAACCGATTAAAAAAAATGTTAAATTACTAATTGAGAAATTTTTAAATAATTCTAAAAAACTCGACATTAAAGTATTTTCTAAGCGGTTTTATATTGGTTCACGTTCTGATGGTTATTTCCTAAAGAAAAAGGGGTTTCAAGGGATTGGAATTGGAGATATGGAATCTTATAAATTTATTCATTCTGTTAATGACACATTAGATAAAGTAAATCCTTCAATATTAAAGGAGCTATGTGAAGTAATAATTACAATATTAAGAGATTATGATACAAATTTTAATATATCTTAAGTTTTTATTGAATTCAGAAGCAAAGAATTTAATCAATTTACTATAGATTTAAAGTTGTCGAATTATACAGAATTTAATGGAAAAGAATTGGGCTTAGTTTTAACTCCCCCAAAAACAGCTAATTATATGATATCAAAACTAGGTATTATAAAAACTTCTCAAAAGATATTGGATCCGTGTGTAGGTCCTGGAGTCTTTATTAAAGTTTTATTAAATTTAGGAGTAAATCAAAATCAAATCTGGGCATACGAAATTAATCCTAATTATAAAGCAGATATTGAAAGTTTAGGGGTACATTTTGAAGTAAGAGACACTCTTTTAACTATTGATCCTAATTCGTTTAATGAATTTGATTTTATAATCGGAAATCCTCCCTATTTAAATAAAGCTAGTTCCTATGTGAGGAAAAATAAATCGAGATTGAAAGAGCTTTATGGGGATGTTAACGCTCATGAAACTTATTCAATGTTTATTGTTAATAGCATTTGGAGATTAAAAGAAGGAGGCAAATTAGGCTTTATTACTAGCGATTCATTTTTGACCCTAAGTACACATAAAAAGCTTCGAAACTTTATCTTAGAAAACTGCTTGATCGATGAAATTTTACTTCCTCCTAGAGATTTATTTTCAAAACAAGGAGTTAGTACAAGTCCAGCCATAATCATATTAACAAAATGTACTGGAGAAAAAAATAAAGGATATAGAGACAAATATATAATGAGGATTGTATCCCGCCTTGAAAATGAAGAACAATACAATAAATTAAAATATATTAATAACATAAGGCAAAAAAAATATCATAGCCTCCCATTCAATATCTTCTTCATAGATGTAGAACCGGAAATTATCGATCTATTCGAAAACTCTCCTAAATTAGAAGATTACCTTAAAGGATATATTGGAATGCATACTCATGATAATAGGAAATATATTGCAGCAGTCGATGGGACATCGTTAGCAAATATTTTTAAAAAGAGGAATAGTAAAAATTTAGACCCAGATAAGAAATTTAAAATAATCTCAAAAGAAGAGTTAAACTCTGAAACTTGGAAACCCTACTTAAAAAGAGGAGGAGCAGATCAATATTATAGACCTATAATGGAAGGTCTTATTTGGGATAAAAATTCAATCCCCATTTATGATATTCCCAAAAATGTGCCTTTTGAACAGGAGGGGATTGTGATAAGCGGAGTTAGCTCGAGATTGGCAGCACGATATATGCCAGAAGGGTGTTATTGGGATTCTAATAAAGCAATAGGTTTCATACTAAAAAATAAAACAATTACAATTCATTACATATTAGGTTTGTTGAATAGTTCTTTATATAATTATCTCGCAAAAGGTATTATTAATAACACCAGTAGCATTCAAATTACAGGGATTCATTCGTTACCGATAATTCCACCCAATAATAACACCAAAGAACAAGTTGAAAGCCACGTAGGTATAATTATTAGAAATAAAAGGAAAAATTTGAATTATAATTATAAAAGTCAACAAAAAGAAATTGATAATTTAATATTTAATTTTTATTCTCAAAAGTTTAATTTTCCAGAAGCTTTAAAAGTAAAATTAGATCAGAAATATTCTATCTATTAACACAACAGATATTTTTTCAGCTCCCAACTTGTTTCTTTTCCGTCATTTTTTGCCTTTTTAAATTCATTGAGTTCTTTTTGCTTTAAATTTTGAAATAATTTTTTTAATTCTTTTCCTAAAACTTTTTCAATGAAATTACTTTTTTCAAAAGCTGTTAAAGATTGATCTAAGCTACGTGGTAATTCTCTTACTCCTAATTTTACTCTTTCTTCTGCTGTTAAACGATCTATATTGGTGCTAATAGGATTTTTTGGTTCAATTTTTTTTTTAATACCATTTAGACCTGCCGCAAGTAAAAGAGCAATTCCAAGATATATATTCATTGCAGCATCTCCGGCACGGTATTCTATTCTTGCTGATTTTTCATATCCAGGAACTCTGATTAAAGCGGTTCTATTGCCTATACCCCATGTATCATAAACTGGAGCCTCATTGTTAGGTATAAGTCTTTTATATGAATTTGTAGTAGGATTTAAAATAGCTGAAATAGAATCGAGGTGCTTTTGTATTCCTCCAATATAATACCTAAGTAAATCGCTAATACCTTTTTCTTCATCAGAAAAAATATTCCTGTCATCTTTAATAAGATATTGATGAATATGTAATCCACTCCCAGCTTCGGATGAAATTGGTTTGGGCATAAAAGTTGCGATTAAATCATCATAAAAAGCCTCAGTTTTCACTATCATTTTTGCTGTTTGAACATTGTCAGCTTGATAGAGAGCACTATACGGTAAAAACTCGATTTCATGTTGTCCCGTACCAGCCTCATGATGGATGGTTTTAATTCCTATTCCCATTTCCATCATACTATCAGAAATTTGGCGTCTTAATTCATGTAATTTATCAGTGGGTGGTATATCCATATAGGATCCAATATCAGCGGGTTTTAAATCGTTTGTTAAAAAATACCATTCTAATTCTGGTCGTGTTAGAAACTCATATCCTAAAGATTTTGCCTTACTTAATTGAGTCTTTAATATGCCGCGTGGACATGCTGAATACGCATTACCATTATTATCTGTAATATCACAAATAAACCTCCCTATCCTGTTATTCCAAGGAACTATTGCAAAAGTATTCAAATCTGGTACTATTTTCATATCACTCTGCTCTGTTTTTAAAAAACCTAAACTTGAACCATCAATACCTGTACCATCTCTCATTTCCTCCCAGATTCGTGCAGGAAATTCAATTCCCTTAAACTCACCAAGAATTGTTGTAAATTGAAATTGAATATAATCTATCCCCTTCTCTTCAAACAATTTCGAGAAATCAGTCATGATTATTAAGTAAAAATATTAAAAAGTAAGAAATAAAAAAGAGTACTAAGATTAAAGTCTTTCCCCTTTAATTTCATCCTCATACTTCTTTCTTCGATCCTTTAAGTATTCTGGTATTGGAACATCCCACCAACCCACAGCGGGACTGCCAGTAAATGGAAATTCTCTCTGTACCTCAATTTCTATAACAATTGGTTTGTTGGACTTAGTAGATCGTTCTAAACTTGGAATAATTTCATCCTTTCTAGATATTCTTTCGGCGTAACAACCAAATGCTTCGCCTATTTTTACGAAGTCGGGACTGTAGCTAATACCTTCTTTATCTTCAAATGCGGTCCCATACCCACGATCTTCTCCAAAAGCAGCTTGCTGTAAGTCTTTTATAGCTATCCAGCCATGATTATTTAATACAATAAAGAATATATTGGTTAAGCCTAGTTGTACAGCTACAGAAAGTTCTGAGAGTGTCATCATAAAATCTCCATCACCAACAAGGGCTACGACCTGACGATCTGGTTTTCCAATATCTATAGTGCCTAATTTAGCGCCTATTGCTGCGGGAACTGAATATCCCATTGTTGAAAATCCTCCCGCTGTTAAGCATGTTCTTG
>JBHLKA010000129.1:0-7654 GCA_048887145.1 Candidatus Hodarchaeota archaeon | reverse complement strand
TCATATCATATGTAATTAATAGTAATCATTACCATCATAAGTAATATGATGAATATTAGATCAGACTTAAATGCTCAATTAAATTTACTATTTGTGTACCCAAAATAATTAAAAATTGTTATTAGTAAGGGTTGAAAGGAGATAGTGGAATTAACAGAAAATTTAGGCCAAAATCCAGAATTAGATTCTACATTAAAATTAGAATTAGTTGATAATAATAACCGATCTATAACAATTGAATCGGACGGCCAAATTGAGTTAATAGTGAAGGCTCTTTCATCAGAAACTCGAAGATCGATTCTTCACCAGATTCAAATGAGAGAAGAAGGTATGGACGTTTCCAACATAGCTGCGAACTTAAGCATGACAGAGGCAAATATCTCTGCTCAAATTAAAAAGCTTGAGGAAGCTGGTTTGATTTACTGTGATTATTGTTCAGGCAATCATGGAGTCAGAAAAATTAGTAAATTAAAATATAATCAATTAAATATAAAATTTTAATCAGATAAAATCTAATCAACTAATTCATTTCAAATATTAAATCAAATTTGATTAGAAAAATAACTTGATTTCCTGTATTTCTTTACAAAAAATGTGAAATTAGTGTATTTTTAATTTTTTCAAAATGGCCTAAGTGTATTTTTAATAGATCACTCAAACTATCCCTTAAACCAAGGTTTTCTATTTTTTCTGTAATTTTAAAATACGGACTTTTCTTTAATTGTTTAGATAAAGCTTTATTTTTTTCGATGTTATTAAATAGGTATTCTGAACATTTTACTTCTTCTATTCCTAAGATTCTCTGAATAATTGCAAGTAACATAGTATCAAAAGTTACTCTTAGAATTATTTCCCTGTCGAAATCTGTTTTTATAGGAAATAAATATTCTTTAAGCATAGAAATAGATTCTTTAAAACGTTTAATAGAGTCATTTCCAAGATTCTCAATTTTTTCTCTAAAATCCGGATTATTGGTAGCTCTTAAACAAATCGCAGAGACTGTTTGGTATTCCGCAACGAAATGAATGAATCGTGCTTTAGCATTTAGCATTGTATCCTTCGATTCTGCTTCACTTAGAATATCACTTAAATTATTGAGTGCTTTTTTAAAGTATGTGGAAATGGTGTAAAATTTATCAGCAGCGGCTTCAAATTCTTTATTACTTATTAAGAGTTGAGCTCTTTTTTCTTCTTCTTGATATAATTCGTCAAATCTATTAATTTTCATGACTGCTTTCAAGATTAATCGTTTACCTTGATCCTTTGTTAATTGTGAACGTTCATATGCTTGACCTGCTTTTAATAACAAAATTGATGATAAGCTATTAAATTCATCAGGATCTTCTTTATATAAGTACTCTGAGGCTTTAGTCCAACTATCACCAGCAGTTTCCCAGTCATTCATATTATATGAAAGATTTCCTAAATGTATTAATAATTTAGCTGAAACCTCATACAATTTTAATTCTTCAGTTTTTCTAATTATAGATTTTAATCTATAACTTGCTTGAATATGATTTTTAAATTGGGAAATTATTTGGATAATTCTTGCAAAAAGCTCATCTAATTTAATATAACTACCGAGATCAAGGTAAATTTGGGCAGCTTTCTCGTATAATTTTATAGCGTCATCCCCTTTTCCTTTATCAGCAAATATTTCTGCTTGATCTATTAATTTAATAGCTTCTATTTCCTGTTCATCTTTATCTTGATTGTTATACATAATAGTTCTATCCTTATATTAGAACATTTGTTCAAGTAATTCTTTGAGTATATTGTGATTATAATACTATCTTAAAAAAATAAAGTTTATTTAAGTTTTGATTAAAAATCAAAATCTATTATTTATCAAATAATTTAATATTATGCTCCCTTAATGTATTTTTAAAGGCAAATGATTGGTATGCAGAGGCAAAACATTCCTTAGCATCTTCAATTGCTCCATAAAAAATGAAGTTAGAAAACCAAGATGCAATAAACATAATACTTGCTCTACGATATCGGGTATGAAATTTTTTATTTAATCTGGGAGAGGAAAATTTAAATAAAAATAAGTTAGGAGCTGTTCCAACAGGTAACTTTAGTGATGTACTGATTAATTTATGTGTTTCAAGAATATGGATTAGACTTTCAAGATCAATTACCCCTCCATCTATCCATATCCGCTCTACACCCAAATTTTTTACTCCCTCGATAAGGCTAACATCCCCTGGTTGATTTCTCTCTGTTATATATTTAAATCTCTGGGTAGATGTCATATTATTTGAACCAAGGATTAATATAACAAGGGATTTTATTTTATACTTTTTAATTAAATCAAGTTCCTTTTTATTCTTTAGATTTGATATTGTGTTATAGATGATTTCCTCAGGCTTAACCCCATTTTCAATAAGATATTCAATACCGGATAGTCTAGCCTCGAATGTGCCACCTAAGACTAATGGAGGTTCAAAGTTTTCTAAGTAAAATTCAAGATATTTTACCATTGCGTTAGAATTATCTGCAGTTATTTCAATTAGGTTTGGTAATTTGTATTTCTCAGCTAATTCTTTATGATTATGAATTCTTTGTTTTGCTTTTTCTTTATTAAAATTTTGACTATTATTTCTATCGACACAAGATTGCCCTTGATAAAACATGGTTCCTATTAAAACAGGCGGTAAATCAAAATGTCCAAATCCTAATTTAATGGATCGATAAGAATAAAAACTATTTTCTTGCATAATTAAATCTAATGTATTAAGTTTTGATTATATTTTACCCTAAAGGGAATGACGAGTCCTTAATTAATACAAATGCAATTTTATACCGCAATTTTTACATTGATTATTATTTAGTGTTTCAAAACAATTTTTATGGTAAAGAGTTTTGCAATTTTCACATCGTATGATACTTTGTTCAGGCTCAAATATTAAATTACATACTGGACATGAATTAAATAAAGCATCATCTTCAATTTCTCCAAAATCCATTAACTCAGCAGCAGCGATTTCAGGTCTTTTATTACTTGAACCTTCACGAATGCGTGGTTTCACTAAAGATGTTAGTTTTCTTACTTGAGATACCTCAATAGGTATTTTTAACAAATAAAAACAATGAGGACATCGAACAGTAGCTGATTTTCGCATTTTACTATCCTTTTGAGAATCTGCCCAAGATGCTAAACAGTGAATATGATAAGGAGTCTGACAGTTTGGACAATAACGGCCACTCACAAAAAATGAGCTCTTCGTATAGGGATTTGTATCAGAAAAGCAAATAGAGCATTTTTTATAATCTGCCAGTCCTCTTATTTGCAATAAACGTTGTTCTTGATCTTTAGTCAAATCTTGAACTCTCAATAGATTAGCAGCTATTTTTCTTAAGAAAGCAGGGTTATCCACCAATGATTTTGAATTTTCTCCATAAGTTTTGACATTGGAACTTGCTAAATTAAAAGCAGCTTGTAATAGAGATTCTGAGTCATTATTGTAGTAATATTTACCTCCTGTAATATCACTTAATCGTTTTAGAATATTAAGGGAAGAAACTTCACCTAAAAGGAAACAATCGATCTTAATATTCAATCCATGTGCGAGTCGTGCCATTTTAAGGGGATCAATAGAAGTTTTAGTGAGTTTCCCGTCAGATATCAACAAGATTCTAGGTATTTTTGCAGCGATTTTCCTTAATTCAGATATGATAACTTTAATGGAAAGTCCTATTGCCTCTCCCATTGCTGATTTTCCAGAAAATTCTAATGAATCTAAACAATTGAAAAGAGATTCTTCTGTATCTGTGAAGTCTAATGCTTTTTTTGGATTATCAGAAAATTTGACTACAGCAAAAGAAGACATTGTATCCTCATTAAATCTTTCGCTAATTAACTTTTTAACTGCTTCAATACTAGCTTTTAGGCGTGACGGGAGATAATCTGTTCGATACATCGATCTCGAAGTATCTATACAAATTACTATGTTTTCTGGAACCCTTTCTGACATTTCTAGCTTATTTACCTAATATAGTTTTTTTTGAACCCTAAATAACACTCCTAATTTTTATATGTTACAAAAAGAATAAATAATTATCTTTTTTTCACAAAAATAAAGTTTTATAAGTTAGTTTTTTCATATTTAATAAAACTCTTTTTAATTTAGCAAAAACAAAAATAGTATATAGAAAAGTGAAATTGTTATAATCTTCGATGTATCATGTCAATTAATGATAAAAATGTAAAAGTAAAAGATTTCTTTAAGAGTAATATTATTGTTAATGAATTGGAAGATATATTAAATTTTAAACCTGATACACTTATTGGTATTGATAAAGTATCGTCTGATACTTTGGGGGATTATAATATTAAAAATATTGGAGATTTGGCTAAAGTTTCATTGGAAAATTTGCCAGATGTAAAGGAAATACCTAGCTCTATTATTATAAAATGGGTAAAAATCGCACAAATAGTAGTTAAGGCTATAAAAGAACAATTAAAGTCTCATAAGAAATTATTGATGATTGGGCTTGATAATGGGGGTAAAACTTCCATTCTGGCAGTCCTTCAAGATAGATTTTCTATAATAAAATCATTATTACCTACAAGAGGTGTGAAACGAGAAAGATTAGATTTTTTTGGTTACCCAATAATATCTTGGGATCTTGGTGGTCAAGTTCAGTATAGAGAGAAATTATATTTTAATAGACCAGAACTATTTTTTACAGAAGCTGATTTACTTCTATATGTAATTGATACTCAGGATGCAGATAGATTTCCCGAATCTGCTAATTATTATCGCCAAGTATTGAAAGCTTTAAAAGATCTAAATGAATTTCCCCCTGTTTTAGTCGTATTAAGTAAAAGTGATCGGGATTACCGATCATCAGTAGAATGGCAAAATAATGTAAAGGTAATTAAAAATAAGTTTAATCAAGTAACAGCCGAATTTGAAAACTTTTCTATAAGTTTTGCTGACACAACGATTTATCAAAAAGAGACCATCATGCAAATGTTTAGTGAAGCACTAAAAAAAGTTTCTGATACTTCAGAAATTATTGAAAATATTCTTGAGGATTATTCACACACTATTGAAGCAAAATCTGCAAGTTTGATTTCAATGGATGGATTAATTTTTGGTAATTACAACGATTCCGATATTGATGAGGCGTTATTAAACAACACAGCATTAATTATGCAAACGCTTTCAAATTTTCATAATTCAATTGGATTAATCAGAGAAACTTCGATGGCACTTAATTTCCCAATGAATGGATTTACAATTCAAGGTGAAAAGTTATTCAATTATTCTGAATTACAGATTCCAGTATATCTATGGATACTTTCAGAAAACCCAGATTTGATGTATGAGAAATTGGATTATTTTAGAGAACAAATACTACCTTTAATCAATATGTTCATTTAAATAACTACTTATTTGATTTATAATAATATTTCTAACTCTTTTTTGGCATTAAGTAAGTAGTTATTACAGTTATCCATCATTTCAATTGCTTTATTAAGATTTATAACAACTTCTGTTAATTTCATTTCTTCTGCTTTGGCTCGCCATTTTTCAAAGTTTTCCCTATGGCTCTCATTATGATTTGCCCAGTGTTCACACAATTTTGATAACTTAATTATTTCTTTATCTGTCATTTTTTAATTATAATTAAATTATAGTAAGTAAATTTTACATTTCAATTAAAAATAAAAAAACAAGAAAATAAAAAAATAGATTTATTTGTGGCAAAGTCTTTCCAAAAGAGTAGGATCTATAATTTCTTTTGGTTTCCAATCTTTACTTTTTAAGAACTCCTGAATCTCATCTTTCATATTAATTGGAATATCAGCCTCAACTCGAATAAACTTTTCAAGACTTTCTGGAAAATCTACGCCCTTATACTTACGCTCTAAGTCAATCCAGTGTGATAATTTTATCATTCTTCCCTTCGAATTATCAGCGGGCCGAATTGCTAATTTAGCCACTAGACAAATTGCTTGTTCAATAGATTCTGCAGTTGTAAGTAAATGTTCTGGACCTGGACCAATCATATGATTTGGTGTTGCATCACGAGCATTCCACACTTTCCAAGTTTCATCATCATCAGACCTACCAATATACATCCTTCTATATTCTGCAGCATGAGGTCCAATAACAGCTGGGATACCTAATCCATTTGCCATGCTAGCGATGCTTGCGGCTTTTTGACTCATTGCACCCCAAGCGACACCTACAGCACCAACTCGGTTTAAAATATAGTCAGCGATTTCTTCAAAATTTCCTCTTAAAGGACGTCTTGCAAAAATATTTGCAACCTTACAAGCAGCTCCTGTTATATGTGGATTTGCAACACAACTTCCAACATTTACTAAACCGCCACGATCGAAATCTCCTGGGAAGCGATCGTATAATGTTTTACCTTCTTCATCTTTTACAAGACCAATGTCCATTGCTCCACATCCAGATACTACTACTATATAATTTCTCTTTAAAAATTCTTCAGCCATTAAATAAAGTTCTTGAATATCATGTGCATAATTTGCACAGCCAATTATAGCAACAATTCCCGGAATTTCACCTAAAACAATAGGGGCACCTACATTTCTTATCTCTGTATCCATGATTGGACCACGACCAGCTCTACAGTTGAATTTCTCATTTCGGATCTTTTCTTGGCCAGCATATTGTAATAAAGTAAGTGGAGAAACATTTTTCATACAATCTGATTCACATCGACCACATCCTAAGCATTCATCAAATATGTCTGCTAATACTGAAAAATCTCCTTCTTTTGCTAATCTAACGCCCTCTACAAGTGGTAAATCGTTTGGACAATTTCGCTGACAATTTCCACAACCATTACATCGATATGCCATATCAATACATCCTTGCTCATCAGGAATTCCACTCCTAGCTTTTCTAATTGGTTTAACTTTAATTGCTGTTTCAGCAGCAACTTGTCCAGCCTTTATTGGGTCTAAAATCAAAACGCCAGGTGTTTTTCCGCTAACTAAATCCTCAACTATTTCATTTACAGGATCATTAGTTCTATCAGTTAAGCCACTCATATTTTTTTCATTGGTTGCAATAAAAGGAGCTCCGACTAATTGAGCTTGTTCAAAAGATCTCAAATTAACGCATTGCTCATCGACCATCACAACATCAGCTAATCCTGAGCGAATAAAATGAAGTTGCCTAGACATTGAACCTATAATTTTCGCTCCATCATAGTATCTTGTAAGATCATGCGCAGTACAACAGATGGCTCCAACATCTATTTTGTTGTCAAATCCTTTTTCTCTGATATAATCTACTAATTCAATTCCAGGAGCAACATTATGACCAATCATTAAAATTGTTGCTTTATTAGTATCCATTGTTCCCATACCTAATTCTACAATGGGAACCTCTGGATCTCCCATTGGAAAACCATATGCGGCAATTTGAACCGCATCAGAAATCTCCATACCAACTGAATCAGCTAAACCGGCTAAAAAACTTTTAGCCTCATAATCTAAGAAATTTGATTCTTGACCGGTGTGTCCAGCAGCTAATAAATGTGTTATTGTATAATGGACCCATTCCATTGCAGTCTCTAAATCTTCTAAAGTTTCAGGTTTCATACCAACTACTAATCGAGTATGAGGCATCTCAACAGCAATATTATTGCCAAAATTGAT
>JBHLKA010000128.1:0-7724 GCA_048887145.1 Candidatus Hodarchaeota archaeon | reverse complement strand
GCCAGCAAGGAATAATCCTATACCAATAGCTAATAGAAATTGAAATTGTTTTTCCCTTATTATCCCAAAGAGTATAATCCAGATTATTAGTATTATTATTGCTATAATTATAATTATGAATGAGATATTCCTGAATTTTCTATTTACTTTATCGAATTCTTCCATCCTTTTATAGAAAAACTCCTTAAGAGTATATAACTTAACTTATTTACAAATTATTAATAAAAATTCAAGAAGATTTAATATAATAATTTCATGTTTATAATTCAATATTTTAAATCTTAATTGACAGAAATAAAATGAAAGAATTAAAGACAAGTTTACATCATGCTCATCTATTTGCATCGAATGTGGATGAAAGTATTCGTTTTTATGTTGAAATGTTTGGAGCAGAGATTCTTTTTGATTTAGAGGTGGCAGGAGCTCGAAATGTTATGATATCTATTGGAACATCAAAAATTAATTTCTATGATCAACCACCAAAAGATACAGGAAGAGGATCTATACACCATTTAGGCATAGAAACCGATGACCTTGAAGGTCTCGTAGCACATATGAAAAGTAAAGGATATGAGTTTAGAAATCAAATCAAAAGTTTTGGACCATTGAAGTATGTTATGGCTGCTGGTCCTGATAATGTGCTTTTTGAACTTTTTGAAGTTGTAAAAGAAAATATTACTCAAGAACAATACAAATTAATCTCATCTTTAAGTTCTTAAGATCCACTCTTTACAATTTTCTATTATTTCTGGCATTATATATCTTGTTTCAAAATTTTAAATTTACATGCAGAAATTCCGAATTCTTTTACGTACATTCCAACCATTTCTTGCGCTGTCTGATTCTTCTCTATTGAATCATAGAATTTTTCAAAGTCCTTAATATCCGTGAAAATTAATTGTTCTGTATATCTATTTTCCTTTTCAAAGATTTGATACGGGAAAAATTTCTTTTCAATAACCATAGGGAAGAATAGTTCATATCGTTTACAACCATAGGATTTATAAAAAGGTTTCAACTTTTCTTCGACGAAGTTAAGAAAACTTTCTATTTTTTCTTGAGGAATTTCACATGACCATTGAACTAAAATCAAATAAATTTCACCTTTTAAGATAGATAATTATGAGTTTATAAAATAATCAATATGATATAGATTAAAGATTTTTAGAAATAAAAAAAAAAGATTTCTTAAATTTAGGTTGTTGCTCTATAAAGTATATCTTTGGTTAATATTTGTCTGAAATTGAATATGAGGTCTTCGATGAGCTTGAGCTTCATATCCTCCTCTTTTTGAGACTAAATAAAATTGTGCCATTGTGCCATTATGTACGAGCGTTATACCGCGCCATTTGTTATCATTCGAGTTAAACTCAACTACATTACCAAGTCCTATTCCTTCCCGAGTAGAGAAGTTAAAGGTTAGTTTCTGCAAAATACTTATAATTTCATCATGATAATCGTTTGAACTTTCCTTTATTGGTTTGTCTTTAAATCTTAATGCTTCAATTGCAAAAGCTTTAAATATATCTTTACTCATATAGTTCCATGCATTAGGGTTAGCGTAAAATTCAATTCCAATAAACTCTCCATTTATAAATACCGCTATTCCGCATTGATTTTCGACATTCTTGAAGTTTTTAACGATTTTTTCAGTTTCTTTTTCAGATACCCTCGTCATTTCAAGATAACTTTGAGTAGGAGCTATACTCATAGCGTATTTCATTTCGGCTCTATGAGATTGTATCTCCTCCCAAACTGCTCCTTGACCACTTGCTGAAATTGCCTCATAAGCAACGTTCGGGTGAATTCTCATGTTTGATGATTTAAAGCCTCGTCCTTTAGTATAAGTCCAACGTGACTGTTCTACGCATTTTGCTGGTATGGTATATTTTTGTTTAATTTTTCCTGGGTTTCCACTAAATACACTTTGTTTACCTCCTATTGGGAGTAAAATTGGTTCCCAGATTGTACGGTCCTGCTTTCCACCATGGACAGTCATTCCAAATGGAATTAAAATTTGCTTATCGCTTTTATTTATAACCTCTAATTGACCTACAGCTTCAGTTTCAATTATTTCTATTAATCCAGATTCTTCTGCTTGCTTAATACTAATAAAATCTATAAATTTATCATCTTGAACAATAATGGGTATAACAGTCATATTTTCATAAGCTTGAGATGTACCTAATTTAAGAAAACTTAATGGATTTTCAAAAATTGACTCAACAATTTCAATACTTTCACTTTTCAAATCTATTCATCCTCCAATTTATTATTTTCATTATTTCTTTTTTCTCCTCGGTCAGGCATTTCCTCTTCATAGAGAGGATCAACAAATTGATTGACAATTTTCTTTCCGTTTTTCGTAAGTTCAACCCCATAGGAGACTTTAAGCTTTCCTTTTTTACTCAGACCGTTGATTCTTGTACCTTTTTCCATTTGAAATTCTGTTTCTGATAATTCTTCCTTATGTGTTTTAACTAGTCCTCCTTTTTTGAGAGCATTCAGATGATAATTTAAGTTTTGTTTTTCGATCCCTATATTATCCGCAATATCTATTGGTCTTTGAGATTTTTCAGAAAGTTCTTTCATAATATCGACTCTTATAGGGCTCCGAAATATAAGCCCAACCTTATCGAAAATAGGTTTTTTCTTTTCTTTTTTCTTAGCCATATTATCACATCATTAGTAAAAACTTTTTTTACTATAAAAATTTTTACTGTAAAAATAAATATTTACTTACATATTTAAATGTTTGTTTTTTTTCATTAAAAATTTTAGGATTAAAAAGGAAAAAAATTAAATTTAAAAGTATTTAACCCGTTGGAGAGAACACTCCTGCAAAAACGAGCCAAGCTAGGAACGTTTTTGAAATTAAACTTAATAGTTGATATACTCTTTCGCCGTATAAATAATCTTTCCATTTGCCAACTCCTTTATATTGAAGAATCATGTTAATTGCGAACGTGTTAAAGAAGAATAATTCGATTCCATAAATTACATAGACAAACCAAGGTATTCCAGGTCCAACTGAAACATCAGTGTTCACGAAATATGCGGTGATTACGATCCATGGCACTGCTCCAGCTATGACACCTAAGTAATAAGGAGTCCAATTAATCTTCTCTTTCAATTTTCTTGTATATATATTATAATTCTCCATAAGTAATCCGAACATATTCATTAGAAAATTCGAAACAAATATCATAAAAAGAGACCAAAAATCAAGGACACCGAAAAACAATGCAATCAAGACAATCATAACAGAGCTTGAAAAAGCATATTCAAACCAACGTACTTTATTAACCCCTTTTTTTAGATCTCTCACGTATTTTTTATTTAGTGGATAAGCAATCAAGAAATGTGCTAATGCAGATAATAATAGGAAGGTTCCAACTAAAGCACCTAACGTTGTGAATTCAAAAAAAATTTCTACAATTGGCCCAAAAGTGGGTGGAGGGCCAGGATCAAAATTTTGATAAAATGTATAAATATTTGCCGAAAATCCTAATTGGGGTAAAAATCCGAATACTACCATCAGTAATCCCTGAATTAAGTGTAAAATAAACATATTCCGATTGAATTTTCTTAGATAATCGAAAGAAATATCAGATTTGGGGATTAACCACTCATCTTTTAATTCATTATCAGTAGAGTTCATATTTTAAAAAATGAGAGTTTCGAACTTAAAATATTTCTATAAAAATTATAAATTTGGAAGAAACTTTTATTTTAAAAATTATGAACAAGATATTTGAAATTAATTTTTAATAATATTATTTTTCTATTATTGTTCAAAATTTTTACATTTTAAAAAATAAACAGCATTAGATTATCTCTTATTAAATTTTTATTGTTTTTTCAATTACTTAATATTTCATTATGCGACTCCTTAAGTGATTCCATTTTGATCTATTAAATAGGGATAAATAATGAACGGTAAAAGTTACTTTATGAAGGAAAAAATTATAATCATAACTGGTGCAAATTCAGGTATTGGAAAAGAAACCGCTATATCTTTAGCTAAGAAGGGAGCTAAAATTGTAATGTTATGTCGAAATGAAAAGAGAGGACAAGAAGCACTTGAGGAAATAAAAAATAAGTCAAATTCTGATAATGTGGAATTAATATTAGCTGATTTATCTGATCAAGAATCTATTTTTTCAGCAGTTAATCAATTTAAAAGTAAGTTTGACCATTTAGATGTGCTAATCAATAATGCTGGATTGATTTTAAAAGAACGAGAACTTACGCCTGATGGATATGAAACCACTTTTGCTGTAAATCACTTAGGGCATTTTTTATTGACAAATCTTCTCCTTGATGTTTTAATAAAATCTGCACCTTCACGAATTATTAATGTATCATCAACAGCTCATAAATATGCAAAATTGAGTTTAGATGATATTAATTTAGATAAAAAATATCATGCGTTTCGTGCTTATGGGAACTCTAAATTAGCAAATATATTATTTACATATGAACTAGCTCGAAGATTAGAAGGGACAGGTGTAACTGTAAATGCTCTTCATCCTGGAGGTGTAAAGACTAATTTTGGTAAAGGACAATTCAAAGGATTTATGCCATTAGCCTCCTTATTTATGATAAATGCTAAAAAAGGAGCTAAAACCTCTATTTACCTTGCTAGTTCTCCAGAGATTGAGGAGATATCAGGTAAATATTTTGTAAAATCCAAACCAGTTAAATCTTCAAAAATTTCGTATAACGAAGAACTGCAGAGGAAATTGTGGGAATTAAGTGAGAGAATGATAAAAGCAAAATATCTTACAAAGTATAATGAAATTACTATTTAAAGGTGTTAAAATGAAATTTCCAGAAGTTTCAGGATCTAATTTAGAATTTAAAGATTTTAATATACCATATGATTTAGATGGTCAATATAATATTGTTATAATTCCTTTCTGGCGCTCCCATCAAGTGCTGGTAGACCAATGGATTTCTTTTTTAAATAATCTTATTAAAAAGTTTCCTGATTTAGAGTATTATGAGATGCCTACTCTTAGTGCTGGCTATAAGTTGATGAGATTTATGATTGATGGCGGAATGAGAGCTGGCATACTAAATAAGGACAAAAGGGAAAGAACAATAACGCTATATCTTAATAAGAGAAAATTTAGAAATAAATTAGGGATTCCAACTGAGAAAACTATTTCTATTTTTTTAATAAACAGGGAAGGAGATATTCTATGGAGAAGTCAAGGCGAATTCAGAAGTAATAAAGCTGAAGAACTTAAAAAAGTTTTATTTAAATTAAATGCATAAGATTATATGTAAAATGTCAGAATTAAAAGAAGAAAAACTAAATATAAAATGTAGAGCCTCTTTAATACCAGGAAAGTCATTTATTCCTCGTAAATATACCTTAACCCATTCTGATACAACAGGAGATTTATTTCTGACGATTGATTGTGAATATGATAATGAGCAGATATCTGGCTTATATACTCGTTTTATGAGGGATGAAGTTTTAGCGGAGTGGATAGAAAATGAAAAACGATATGAGCTACATATTTATGTTCATGTAAGTGGAGGTTTTGTTTTTGGATGGGCAAAGTTAAGATACAAAATTTTTAAATATCATATGCCTTTAGTTCTCAAAGCAATTAGGAAAGGAGATAATGAATTATTCGAGTTATATCCAAATCTAGATCAATCTCAAATCTATATTCATTTCTTATCAAAAAGAAATAAATATAATAAAATAGAAGAATTTGGAATGTTAAAAGATTATAAATAAATAACATTTCTATCATCTCTTCAAGAATTTTATTATTGTTAATCTGAAAAGAAGATAGATAATAAACTTTAATTTACTGGATCAATGAATATTTTTTAGAAATGAATACAAAAGAGATTGTTTCCAAATATAAAATAATTATCGACGATGTTTTAAAGATATTAGATGAGTATCATTCCTTTTTTGATTTGATTATTGCGGATCCTCCTTTTGGTATTGATTTCAATAAAAGTTGCCATGAATATGGAGCAGATGGATTTATTTTATATGAGGATAAATTCGAAGGAGATGAATACGAGAAATTTTCACATGAATGGATTTCTAAATGTTATAAAGCCCTTAAACCAACTGGGTGTATGTATATCGTTAGCGGTTGGACCAACATAGGGGCTATACTGAATGCTATTAAGAATACAAAATTTATATTAAAAAACCATATAATTTGGTTTTTTGAATGGGGAGTTTTTACTAATAAAAAGTATATTACAAGCCATTACCATATTCCGTTTTTAGTAAAAGATGAAAAAAATTATGCTTTTGAACCCCAATATTCTAATCCTAAAACCAAAAGAAAAGGTTTTAAGTATGAAAAAGATGTATGGTATTGGCCAAAATATAATAGAGGGAATGATCCTAACCATATAAAAGGGCATCCGTGCCAATTACCAATAATTTTAATGAAGAAGATGATTAATATCTCATCAAATCCTGGAGATTGGGTTGGTGACATTTTTTCTGGAAGCGGAGGTACTCTATTAGCATGTAGAGAGTTAGGACGCCACTGTATTTCAATAGAGAGAAATCCTGATTATCTAGAGATTATAAATAAAAAAGCAAGAATAGATCAAGATATCATTTTTAGACCTGATGCGAAATTAGAAGTAGACAAAAAGGTGCAAACGGGTTTAGATGCTTTTTAAAGATTAAGAAATGTGGTTTTTAAAGGATTATAGATTTTCTTAATTGTGATACCTTCTTGGGTTAGTTTTATACTGGTTCTCATACTAATTTTAGGCTTTTCAAAATATGAATTGAGTATTGTTTTAAGCATAGGAGCTCTTATTTTTGCCATTTTAACTCAAATTGATATATTAGCGTCACTAAATTCAATATTAACGGACATTCCAATAATTTTATTAGCAATAGCGGTGGCTATAATCCCTATATTGGGAGGTATTATGGAAGAATCTGGGTTAATGTTAGAACTGGTTCAAAAAATGAATGTTTCAAAAAAAGTTTCAATGATGGTCGTTCCCGCATTTTTTGGACTTTTACCTGTTCCTGGTGGAGCGTTAATGTCGGCTCCTATACTCGATCAAATTGATAAAGAGATAGATGTTAATAGAAAGGTGGCAATTAATGTATGGTTTCGGCATGTTTTGATTTTAATTTATCCTCTATCATTAGCAATGATAGTTGCTAGTGCATTAACTGGAATATCGCTCTATATAATCTTTATTTCCTTAATGCCTCCATTTATTCTTATGGTTTCAATAGGCTATTTTATTTTAGTAAAAAACGTTAAAACTAACAAGGATTCTTCTGAGCGAGATTTGAAAAAGGTTTTTCATAATATGATCCCTATTATCATAGCACCATTAATAGACTTTATAGGAAGGACTTTTTTTAATCAAGTTATACCAGAAATATTTTTACTCATTGGTTTGATTGTAAGCCTAGGTATAGCCCTAAAATTTGCTAATATGAAAATAACTCACATTAAAAGTATCGCAAAACAGATGAAATTATGGAGATTTCCACTTTTAATTTTTGCAATATTCTGGTTTTTAGATGTTTTTAATAGATCTGGAGTAGCAGCAGAAATTGGTGGTCTAAATTTATCTTTTATTCTATTTATTTTGCTAGCATTTTTTCTAGGATTTGCTACTGGTCGAATTCAACTTCCATTATCGATTTTAATTCCAATATATCTATCTCAGTATTTTACAACTGTTATGCCATTAAT